>CAYWOZ010000007.1:23298-34353 GCA_964458675.1 uncultured Saprospiraceae bacterium | reverse complement strand
GCGCCATTTTTTTCGCTAACAGCTTCGCTGTTGCATTTATTACTTGAATTCAAGAAGTCATGAATAAACAGTCTTTTAAAGAATCTGATTTACAATTTACATTCAGTGAAGGCTGGGTAGTTAAAAAGTATGATGATCATGCCTACTTCAAAATGTTATCAGGGCATGGTTTGAAAGGAGTAGACTTTATAGGGATTTATGAGAACAAACAGGTGTATCTAATAGAAGTCAAAAACTATAACAAGAGAAGCTATAGTCCCGTTGACCCAGATTGGAGTGATATAGAGGGTGAAACTCTACCATTAGCCTCTGCCATGCATAACAAAATTGAGGATTCTTTAAGACTAATCAAAGCAGTGAATAGCTATTTGTCAAAGCGATGGTGGTATAGGCCTGCTTCTTGGCTAAGAACTGTGCTCGGAAATAATGAACTAATTAAAGACTGGCATTTCTGGAAAAGAGTAGGAGAGTTGCTTGAAACTAGTAATGACGTTTTTCCAGTATTATGGATAGAATTAAGTCCCGATTTTTTGACCCAATCCAAACAGGAAGAACAAGATGTTATAATTAGAATCCAAAATGAATATGCTTTTGCTAAAACCTTGCGTTCTGCACCGCTCCAAATTAGTACTTCTAAGAAAAGTCAAAAGGAAGAAATATTGAAAGGGGTAGAGGTGAAATTCTTAGATTGAATATTAACTCCAAAAAAAAGAGGTAAAGAATGAAGCAAGTCTTTTGAAACGTACTTCATTCGATACCCATGCACAATAACCTACCATTTAATTCTTACAGTTTGGAGAATCTATCTATGATAAATTGTCCTGAACTGTTATCGTATACTTTCAATAAGTAGAGACCATTGCTGAGGTCTTCTACTTGTATTTTCTCTTTGCTGCTTTTAGTTTGGCCTCTTTTCCAAACCTTACCGGAAAGGTCCATCAGTTCGTAAGACAATGAAATGCCTTGATTGGTCTCTATGAAAAAGAATTGCGAAACAGGATTTGGATAAACGTTGATTGTTAAATCACCAATATTGTGCGTACTATTCATTATCAAATCCTCTCCATTACAGTCCTCATCTATTCCATTATTTGGGATTTCTGTAGCTCCTGGGAATATGTTTGGATTTTCATCATCGCAGTCTTCATCTACATTAGAGCCGTCATTGTCGTTGTCGACTGGAAGGCTGCATTGTTCTGCAACTTCATCTGGAGAATTACAGTTTTCCGAATTACCTTTAATCACAGCTTCACCACCGTTTTCTAGGTGATCACATAGAGCAGTTATGTTGCAGGTACTAAGATTCTTGTTTTCTAAAATAGTAACTTTTCCATCGAATTTCCTTATATTTTCTAAAGGACTAATATCTGGTATCTTCGTATCTATAATGGTTAAATCGCCATCTAAAAATTCTAGATTAATCAAGGATTCAATATTGTCTAATTTGAAATCGCTATTGCCAGTTAAAAATCTTATTTCTCCTCCTACACTATTTAATTTTTCTAAGCCGGCTAGGTTCGTTATATATGTGGTTTCAATTCTAAAATCTCCGCCAATATCTGTTAGGCTCGTTAATGGATTTGTACTGGTAAGTGTTTTATTACCACTCACAATAAAGTCATTTTCAATAACACCCACTGATTCCAACCCTGAAAAATTTAAAAGACTAGTACCTGGTATAATAGATAGATAATCAAGTTTTGTGACTCGATTTAGTCCTGAAAATGTTTCTATCCCACAATTAAATAAAGTTATTCCTCCGTCAATTATGCTTAATTCATCAAGACCTTCAAAGTTTTTAAGCTTAGAATTTTCACTAACAATTATGTTGCCTTCAATAGTCCTTAAGGTATCTAATCCATTTATATTTATAAGGGATTTGTTGTCAAGCAACTCTAAATTTCCTCCTATAAATACTAATCTATTTAGTCCATCAAAGTCTATTAATGATGCATTATTTGAAATTTGAAACTTTTCAGAAATAGTTTCAAGTGTAGATAAACCTCTAAAATTTGTTAGAGAATTATTTCGGTCTACTATAAAATTTCCTCTTATTCTGCTTATGTTGTCTATTCCAGTAAAGGTGCTAAGACTTTGATTATTTATAACCTCAAAATTGCCATCTATTCTATCAATTGTTCTTAGACCAAAGAGAGTTTTCAAATCAGAATTACCACTAATTATTAGATTTTTTTCTATTATTCTAAGATTATCTATTCCTGTAAGCCCATCTAGTGAAGCGTTATTAGTAATAATTAAATTACCTCCTATAATATCCAAGTTAATAATACCTCCTAAATTTGTTGTCGAATTGTTTTGGTCTACGATGAAATCTCCGTTTACATTAATCAGATTTCCAAGGCCGTTAAAGTTGAGCAAGTTTCTATTGTTTTTTACAACTAGATTGCCAATTATTTCTCCTATTAATAGTGAATTAGGACCACCTATAAAAGTTTGCAGTTGGTTATTGTCTTCAATTATAAAATCTTGCCCAACCGTTGTTAATCTCTGCAGTCCTGTTAAATCTGTTAAGATGTTATTGTCTATTATTTGAATACTACCATTAACCAATTCAATATTGTTCAGTCCAGAAAGACTTGTGATTTGAGTACTTTCAATGATTAAATTTCCAAATATATTATTTATGTTTCCGAGACCATTTAAGTTGGTAATACCTGGTCCGCTTATAATGATATTACCAATAAGGTTTCCACAAGTTCTAAAATCGTCTTGAAAATCATCAATTTGACTTTGCTCATCGAATATCATATCTGTAATTTGACAAGGAGGTAGCTCGTCAAACATATTGCTAATCACCGTGTTTGTTGCTATTGGTTCATCACGATTAAAGGTGACATAAGCGGTATTCTTAATTCTAGTATTGTCTTCTATACCAGGCTTAGCTTTAATTTTGAAACTAATAGTGCCTTGACTTTCCGTAAAATTGACTTGACTTCCTGGCATGTCAATTCCTGAAAACACATAGCTAATAACACGTCCATTGATATTGATATCAGGTTCACATTCAGGATTAGTAAATAATGGCACAAACCTAGTTTCATAATCTAAATTAGCATCTAACGTGTCTGTGACGATAACATTAAAAGCGGTATCCATTCCTACATTTTGGAATCTAATAGTGTATGTAAGGTTTTCATCAATCAAATTTATATCACCTTCATTGCTTGGCGTTAATGTCTTTTCAATAGCATCAAACGAACTCTTCACAGGAGTCCTATAAGCAAAAGGCAATTGCTCCACACCCGTGTCTGAGACAGCTTGAGCAGTAAATTCCAATAAAGAATTTCTATCCACTATCGTTTCATTAGGTAACTTTACTTTTATCCTTCTAGTGAAGACTTTTCCTGGCTGAAGGTTTGTATAATTATACTCAAAAGTATTATCCCCTAAAGAAGCATCTTGGGTGTCCACAAATACAGAAATCGGTACACGATCATCAATTTTCAATACTACTTTTCCAGAACTTGGTGTAGCACCTAGGTTTTTAGCATGTACCTGAAGTTGTACAACCTCGTCGGTTATCGTCTGCGGACTTTCGATATAAGTAAAAACGTCATTACTGGTTTCAGGGATATTTGGATTTTTAAGTGAAAGACCTATCGAGATAGAAGGCGGAGAAGTATTCCCAGTCACTGTTCTATTAAATTCTGTTTGCACTGTGGTTACTTGCCACTCTGGGAATCTGGATTCATCAAAGAATAAAGTGAATTCTCCCCTTGGCAATCCAATTTTTCTTGTGCCTATAGAGTTTCCCATAATAAACTTTTCACCAGTTTCTAATACTTCAATAAATCCATCCGCATAACTGATTTCATTAATATCACGGATTCCATTTTCATTATTATCAAGGTAGATTTCAAAATCAATTGGAAATACTGCTCCACATCTATTCTCTATGTCTTCATTGGAAGTGCAGCCTGGGCCATTATTGTCGAAAATAAATTCTACTTTAAATTCTGAGATTGGGATAGCTGTTAATTCTGTACAAATAGATACTGTGTTGCACCGTGTCAAGGTTTGATTATTTGCAATTTCTAATGTGTCTAAAGCTAAAAGTCTTACCCCTTGCTTCAAAACATAAAGGTCTTCTAAATTTGGATTATTGATAATGCGATGACTTCCATAAATAAAATTGATTTGATTTAGGCCGCTAATGCTTAGGATGTTAGGATTATTGTCTATCACTAATCCGCCAAGGGTATCTAAATTAGATAGTTTATCAAGGTTTACAATAGCGGTATTATTTATTCTTAATGAATTACTGATTTTTTGAAGATTGTCTAATCCAGAAAAATCTTCTAATTGCATTAAACCATTTAACTCTATATTCCCTTCTATAAAAATGATTTGAGACAAATTCGCTAAATTAGTGATTGGTTCCTGACTAGGCTGGCCAGTATTTGGATTGGTATTTGTCAAAACAATAGAGCCATTCAAAACAGTACACTCTTCAAATTGATTGAGTAAAGTATCTACCTGGGTTTGAGTCCATAAAACTTGACCTCCTGACAAACAAGTTTTTGACAAATCAAGAACTTCTAATTGAATATTACTAACAACAATATTGTTATTCTCATTTCTCTCTTCCACGACGTTTTCTTCATCAATTACTGAGATCAAATAAAATAAACCACTCAACTCAGACGGAATAGAAAAAGTGGATTTCGTTGGTGAAACTAATTCACTTCCTCTTGGATGTATAAACCCAGTTGAGATTGATTCTAAGAAAATATCTTCATTGGGATTGTATTCCTTATCTCTTGACAAATAAGTATTTATCGAAAAACTCTCACTCGCTAATTGAGTTCCGATATTCTGAACAGAAAGCGTAAATGGAACCACTTGGTCAGTGCCAGTAACTTGTATCAATGGGTCATTACTTAATCTAGCATCAGGAGTTAATTTGCTTAAGGCTAAATCAGGCGCCGTAGCGGAACATTCTAATTCCACAACAAAGGAATTTGTTTCATCTTCATCCACTAAAGACCATAAGCCTGTATTTTTAGATAATACTCCAAAATCATCGGAAAGAGTATTGTCAGTTAGGTCGCCATTAGTATAATCCAATGGACTATTATCTTCCCATACTAAATTGCCTTCCTCTTGGAAATCACTTAGTCCAATAAAGGAGTTTTCCAAAAGATTGTTTTTTATAAATTCATTTTCTTCAAATGATTGAATAGAGGCCATGTATATATCCCCTTCAAAAAATTGCAGGTCTAAAAAAAGTTGAGCTTCTATCCAACTAATTTCAAAATCAGACCTAAAATAAGTATGCCCTTCTAATTCACCCATCAAGGTAAAGTCTCCCAATCTATCAGGGCAAGTCAAAGACACACAAGTAGAAACTATTTCTTCTATGGAGACACATCCTGCTTCATTATTTTCAATTCTAGTATTTAGATTTATTCCATCTCGATCAGCCCTACAAATAGCATCTATATCACATTGTTGCAATAAAGGGTTGTTCACAATGATAAGAGAGTCTAATCCGGTATAGGTCAAATCATAAAGTCCATTTAAAAATCTAAGTTCTTGACAATTTTGAATAATAAGATTTTCTTCAACGCCGCGAATATTGGATAAGCTATTCAGACTAGTAATGGGTTCTCCCGATCCATCTTCGTCAATGATAAGATTCCTTGTTACGATCATGCAATTAGGAAATATGTTGTTGAAGTTGTCAACATCTTCTTGCGAACGAAGTATTATATCTTCGTTAGGACAATTCTGTCCAAAGACAGCTTGATACCCTAGAAAGAGCAGCGTGATTAAGAAAAGAGTATTGAGCTTGTTCAATTTAATAGTTTTTTGTACTTAAAATAGATAACTCAAAGAAGCATTCATCCCAATCCAGTTATAACTCTGGTCTAAAGCATACTGTGATGTTGTGATGGACCCAGGAAGATGTCTATAGAAAATATCCATCCCTAATTCTATATTCGGACTTAATCGATATCCTGCTTGTGCAGTCAACTCGAAAGAAGCATCTAGTGTGTTTTTAAATATTTCATTTCCAGATTCTAAATTAATTACTTCAAAAGGACTGTCTAATATTCGCCCTTTCGTTCTTAAAGAAATATTCTGAATATAACTACCACGTACACCGAGACTCCAAGCTGAAAGCCTCTTTTGATATCCAAGAGAAATTGGTATTTCTAATAAATGATAGTTGTTGTAAAAATCAAATTCTAAATTGAATTCTGTGTTATCTGGCGCAGAACCAAAAATGGCATTACGATCTCCCAATAAATTATTTGAAAAGCCTATCAGCTGATTAGCAATTGAATCCTCCTTAAGAACATTTTCAATGTATTGAAATCGTTCTGCTATTCTTGCATATTGGAATCCGATAGACCCATAAAAACCACTCTTATGATGCGTGCGAAATTGAAGGCCATTGTTTAATAATTCTAATGAATTTTCAGTAGCCTCTCTCAATTGCAAAAGCTCGGTATCATCATTACCTTTTGCCCTTAAGGACCTGTTGACAAAAGCTACACCTGAATATACTCCTAAAGCAAAACGGAATTTTGGTTCTTGTCTAAGTGAAATGGGTTTGCTTGGAAGGTCCTCTTTTTCAATAAAACCTATTGGCGAAATGTCACCGATATATGGGATGGCCTCCATAGCCAATAACCGCTCCTGGTCTTTAATTTCATCTTCATCAATCAATGAAGATGAAATTAAGGTAGAACTAGAATTATTAAGACTTATTTGTGAAGACGTCCTATTATCACCTGTTGGTGTAAAAGGAGTTTGATTAATTAGACGTATTTCGGATGTAGTATTTGGTGTACTATTATCTCTAGTCTTTTCATGAATAATTGCATCGCTTACTTTTTTAGATGATGAAAAAAGTGTGCTTGAGTTTGTTTTGGAAAGACTGCCTTTTGTAGTCTTGGTTTCGCTTGTTTTTATTGTGTTAGTAGAATTATATGCTACTTCATTTATAACATCAATTTGTGTGCCTTCTTTACTAGTAAGGGTATTCTTCGTATGGTCAGTATTTGTAATAGGAGCTGACTTTGGCATTAAGGATGGACCAAATACACCCATAAATCCTGCGCCAAGTACAAAAAAGAAAAGACCAAAAAGAAAAAGAGGAAAGCCCCTTCTTTTTTTACGTTCGGCATTTATAACGTCAACTTCGGGCTCTATGGCTGCCCATATCGCATCCACATCTACTTCCGTAGTATGCTTTTCCAGAGTTGTTTTATGCCAGTTATAGAAAAAATCGCTTTTCATGTTAAAATATTATCGCTTCCTTAAAAAGCCTTTTTTTGAATGTTTTCGGAGTCGGAGAATTTTGTATATTTCTCCTGAAGCATTTTTCTTGCTCTCAATAAATGAGATCTGGAAGTCGCTTCTTTTATATCTATCATTTCTGCAATCTCTGTATGACTATATCCTTCTACTACAAATAGGTTGAATACAATCCTATATTTTTCTGGCAAACTATTCACCATTTTCATGATATAATCAGTACTATGATGAATATATGCCTCTCTATCTATTTGTTGTTCTGGTAGCATTCCTACCAAATGGTATTCCTTTCGGTACCACTTTTTATCCACCCACTGCAATGAAGCACGAACTGTAATTTTTCTAATCCATCCTTCAATAGAACCTTTGCCTTCAAATTTGTGGATATGTCTAAACACTAATATCAAAGACTCCTGCAGCATGTCTTTCGCCATCGCTTGATCGCGCGCATAGCGACGACAAATACTCATCATCAAAGATGAATATTGCTTGACCAGCAGGTACTGACTTTTCTTGTCTCCCTTCTGGCAGTTTTCTACAAGTGTTTGTTCTGTGTTCAAAACCTTTTTTATAAGGTGTTATATATAGATGGTAGTAGTTCTAAATTCCTAATTCAATAAAATGCGTTTTATCAAAAGTTGAAATTAAAAGTACCTCTCAATTCTTCAACAACGCCTCTATCTACATCCTCAAATATTCCTTCAAAATTTCCAACAGTAAGTCTTTCTTCGTTTCCAAATCTAGTTACAATGAATGATTCTCCATCTCCAGAAAAACTAAAGTTATTTGTAGGATCTTTAAGTATTTCTATTTCATGTTCATTTGAAGGGCTATAATCTCCAGCTTGACTTCCATTGAAACTTATTTTGATGTTAATATTTTCATCACCACCTGCGTACTCAAACTCAGTTACTACCTCATTACTTCCTCCAGTATCCTGAATGTCATAGAAGTATTCTTCTCCAGTTGTCACATTAGTAACGTGTAAGGTATTTGTTCGCGGCTCTGGGCAAGTAAATACATCTCCTAATTCATCTAGCATATCTATACTGATATCTGTAGATTCGTTTGGGTCAAATGAGTCTAGGTCTAAACCTTGTATACCTGCATTCCCTCCATCGCAGGTCTGCAGACTAAGGCTAAATGTCGTATTAGATAAGTGATGAAATCTCACTTGATCTCCTTGTTCAATAGCGACTACACCATCCTGCACAGGAATAACATCACAGTCATATAAGTCTCCTTCCAATGTTTTCAGACTTACATCTTCGACAGCCACTACATCATTTACATCAGAGAAGGCTTTATTATACACTATATTTCCACAGGCATCTTCAAGTTGTAAAGTGCCAGAAGCTATAGTAGGACTATGCACCTTTGCTAATCCTTCATTATTAGTTCTTACACTTTGCAGGATTGTTCCATCTTCTGTACGCAATTCAGTTTTGAGGTCTTCTAGAAGCCCTGTCCCATCTTGAGCAGATAGTTGAATAGTTTTCAATTCACTTTCGTAGTTTTCTCCAAATAGTATAAAAGCATTGTGTGCCAGCTCAACACTTAAGATATTATTTTCAATAGCCGTTTGCGTATTCAATGTATACAAGCCAAAAGCTGAAGCATAATACCATGCTTCAGTATTGGCCAAAGCATTAGGTAATTGCACAGTCAATGCCGCATCACTATTTATTAAGAGATCATTCCCTTCTTCATCGAAATATGAAATCTGTAAAAGTGACTCTGCTTCTAGACTAACGAGTTCGTTTTCAATATTTACGGCTTGGAAATTTCCAGGCGCTACTAAGGCAAAGTTTTCAGCATTAGCTTCGATAAAAGTAGAACCAACTGTAACCATTCCAGTATAGGTATTTCCATCAGAAGAAATAAATGCACTTTCAGGGTATTCTAGTAGTATACCTTCATCCAGCGTTAGACTTCCGCCTTGATTTGCATTGAGTCCCGTTTCATCTTCTATCTCTGTCATTACGATATCCATGCGCTCTGTTGCATCAGCAGTCGGAAAGAAACGCTTACTTTGTTTATGAAAATTGGCTAACTCTAATTCTACCAAACTTCCTTCAGCATTCATTGGTGTATCAGTATAGAAAAAATGACCATAAAGATCAGTAGTAGTGATTATTCCATTCAAAGAGACAAGTACATCAGGAAGCGGATTCTGGTTAGCATCGGTGACAAATCCATTTAAAGAACTATTCACAGTCTGATCCGCCGGAACAAAATCATCTAGTAGCTCTGGCATAAATATCTCAGGCATAGGATCTATTCGTTCAAAATCCTTTCGGCAAGACCAAAACCCTAGTATTAAAAGTAAGTAAATGATCCCCTGCTTTCGCATGTTATTGTCTTTTGCTGTAAGAGGCTTATATAGTGGCAGGCGTTGCAAAATAGGCCCATTTTATTTGTACTTGTAATATAACAAGATTTTCTCTCATTCAATTCCAAGTGAATTACTAGACTCAAACAATTAACTTATATGTAAATATAGATATGTTATATGCTGATAATCAGCGTGCAATCAAAATATAGTTTTCAGCAAGTAGCTTTTTAATATGCTTATATTATTAGTATTCCCTTTGCTTGATATTTGCCCTACTTTTTTTCCTATTTCTATTATTTTATACCTTTAATCAAATTCAAGAAAGCCATCATGCCACAAGACCCAATCGAAGGAGAATACAAAGAGCCCCAACTAAGACATAAGCAAGCCAAGTCTGAGAAGGCCTCCAAAAAGGTAGTCTGCCCCAATTGCTCCAATGAGGTAACTTCTAGTGACATTAATATAGAGGACAAAATTGCCAAGTGTGGCTCTTGCAACCAAGTCTTTTCTTTTCAGCATGTAATCGATTCGCTTCTACCAAGACCTCAATCTAGTTCGAAAAGCAAACCAGTAGTCGGGAATCAAAAGGACATCGACATATATAACTATGCTGGGGAATTGAGTATTAGTTTTCGAGACATCAATGATTGGTGGGCACTTATTGCTATGTTTGTTGGAGCTATTTTTATTTTTGCTACCTTCATTATAGGAATTGATGGGGGATCGATTCTGTTTCCTCTATCTATAGGCTTACCTACTTTTTTATATAGCATTTATCGTCTTATTCGTTATCGAGAAAACAAAATTCACATTGACGTCGATGACACTTACATGACTATCCATCCTTCCCAAAAATATCTGCAACGCAAAAAGACTTTATTAAATTCAGACATAAAGCAGGTCTACACTAAAATGTATCCTGGTTCCACGAGTTGGTGCTATGTCTATATTGTGCACGATGGACCCGAAGGGGAAGAACACATCAAGGTCAAAACTATTTTCAAGTCTCGCTCTGCCGCTTTATATGTAGAGCAAGAATTAGAATCTTATTTAGGGATACCCGACGAACCTGTTACAGAAGAGACTAAGTTTGACTAGTGGCCATGACGTGCCTATCGGCGCCGTCACCATGCTATCCGCTATATCCTTGCCTGCGCACAAAGGCCACCCGCTGGATGCCGCTTCTATCATTTGTCCCTAGCGCGCTCCGCTTGGCGGGCTTTAGCTTTCGCTACGCCCGTTGAAAAGAAGGTGTTATACGATAGGTATTTAGGTGTTAGTGAATAAAAAAGTAAAAGTAATTCGTGCATACCTTTTTTTAATTCGTGCATTCGTGGCTCTCTGCACAAGTAAGAGCAGTCTTAGGTGCCTTCGAACGAGAGAGAGCTGCTTTGGTTCCTTAGGTGGTTCCGCACAAATAAGAGCAGCCTTAG
>CAYWOZ010000007.1:9905-23198 GCA_964458675.1 uncultured Saprospiraceae bacterium | reverse complement strand
AGAGAGAGCTGCTTTGGTTCCTTAGGTGGTTCCGCACAAATAAGAGCAGCCTTAGGTGCCTTCAAACGAGTGAGAGTAGCTTCGGTCCCTTAGGTGGCTTCGAACATGCGAGAGCCGCTCTGGTACATTCATTTAAAGAGTTTTTCCTATCTTGGTTACTATAAATAAAACCACTAAAATGAAGCTGGATCCAATAGAAGGCGAATACAAAGACCCCCTGCCTAAAAATAAGAATACAAAAAGGAGACACTCCAAACTAATCTGTCCTAACTGTTCTACAAGAACAAAATCAGCAAACATAAATCTTGATAAAATGATTGCCAAATGCGATACATGTAATTTCATATTTTCCTTTGATAAGCTAGCTGACACACTCAAAAGTTCTACAAAGTCGAACCCTAAACCAATAGTCGGGAATCAAAAAGAAATAGACATTTTTGAATATGAAGGCGAGCTAAGCATTAGTTATATAAATTACTTGGACTATTGGACATTAATAATTTTTTGCCTTGGTTTTTGTATGTTATTTCCAAGTTTTCTAGTTATATCTGATGGAGGTACAGCTCCAATTTTACTATCATTAGGAATACCCCTTTTTTTATATGGACTTTATAGAACGATACTTTACAAGGAAAATAAAATCTATATTGATATAGACAATATTTATTTGACTATTCACCCAGCTCATAAATATATTGAGCGTAAAAAGACTTATTTGAACACTGATATAAAACAAGTGTACACCAAAGTGCATCCTGGCACTAATAGTTACGAGATTTTCTTTATTTATGATGGACTAAAAGGAGAAGAGCACATTAAACTTAGGGGGTATTTTCGATCTCGTTCGAGTGCTCTTTATATTGAGCAAGAATTAGAGTCTTTTCTTGGCATAAAAGATGAGCCTGTTGCTGATGAGACGAAGTTTTGACGAAGTCCCATTTCAGAACATCTAAGCTAGTTAAGGTGTTTTCTAGCAATCATACTAAGCTTTTCTTTGGTGTCTTCGAAAATGCGAAAGCAGTTTTGGTCCTATAGTGGTATACGATCAAGAGAGAGTGGCTCTTTTACATCATTTAAAGAGTTTTTCCTATCTTGGTTACTATAAATAAAACCACTAAAATGAAGCTGGATCCAATAGAAGGCGAATACAAAGACCCCCTCCATAAAAATAAAGAAAAGGCTTCTACAAAAGAGCACACCAAGATTGTTTGTCCCAATTGCTCCAATAAAATAAAAGCAGACAACATCAACCTAGCGGGAAAACTCGCTAAATGTGGCTCCTGTGATAGTGTTTTCTCTGTCCAAAACGAATTAGATAATTTACTTAATCCAAAAGCAAATACAAAAGAACAAAATCTAATACCTAGTAAAAAAGGAAAGCCCATTGTCGGTAATCAAAAGGACGTAGACGTTTATGAATATGCGGGTGAATTAAGTGTAGACATTGTAGACTACAAGGATTTACTAGCCTTAACTGCAAGCTTTATTAGCTTACCCTTGATACCCATTGGTGCAGCGGTATTGCATGATACAGGAAATGCGATTGCCCTTATTACTGGAATTGCCTTGTTCATTATCGCCTTACTCAGATTTATTAAGTACAGAGAAAACAAATCCTTCATTGATGTAGACGATACCTACCTCCGCGTTAGTTCCTCACAAAAATATATTTACAGAAAGAAAGAATACCTAGTATCTAATATTCGCCAATTCTACACAAAAGCAAATATAAATGGCGGAGGCTATTTTAATGTATTCATGATTTATGATGGCCCAGAAGGAGAGGAGCATGTCAAGATTTCGCCTATGACCAAATCTAGATCCAGATCTTTATATATAGAGCAAACCTTAGAAAAGTTTATTGGTATTGAAGATCAGATTGTTGCGGAAGAAACGAGTTTTGACTAAGAGATCTTAACTGAATTCATTGTTCTAATATTTCAAAATAATATGCTTTTAAAATATGCCTGAAGGATACCCCATTTATAAGAAAATTGGATTCATCTTAGGGCCGGTCTTGTTTCTGGTGTTTTACAATTTGCCATTTGAATTCATCAACCCAGCAGCAGATGATGTTTTATCAGTTGCTATTTGGATGGTGCTTTGGTGGATTACAGAGGCCGTATCTATTTCCATTACTGCTCTTATACCCCTTGCTATTTTTCCACTCCTAGGTATCATGGATATGCAGATCGTGAGCGCTAACTATGGTAGCCCAATTGTTTTCCTGTTCTTTGGCGGCTTTATAATGGCACTAGCCTTGGAAAAAGTAAATTTACATAGACGAATCGCCTTAAATATTATCCGATTTACGGGCACTACTCCGGATAAAGTGATTCTCGGATTTATGTTGGCGACTGCCTTTTTAAGTATGTGGATAAGCAATACTGCGACTACTGTAGTAATGTTGCCCATCGCTCTTTCCGTCATCAATCTTCTGATAAATGATGATGATGGATTTACCGATAGAGATAAAAGTTTTGCGCTTTGTATGATGCTGGGCATCGCCTTCTCAGCTAACGTTGGTGGTATTGCAACCATTATTGGAACACCACCAAATATCGTGATGACTGGATTCATGGAACAAGAGTATGATATGCAAATCTCTTTTCTCAAGTGGATGTTAGTAGGTATTCCCTTTAGTACATTGATGTTAGCTATCATCTATTTTGTTTTGGTAAAGTGGATATATCCAAATGGTCTCTCTGAACTACCCAATTCAGAAAAAATAATCGACACAGAATTAGCCAAACTAGGAGAAATAAATAAAAGAGAACAAAGAGTAATTATCATTTTCGGGTGTACCATTTTTCTTTGGATATTCAGAACATATGTAAATGAGTTAGTTCCATTTATCACCCTCTCCAATGCAGGTATCAGTATGTTAGCAGCCCTAGCCTTGTTTAGCATACCTTTCAATTTTGGAAGAGGTGAATTTTCCTTAAATTGGGAGGATACCGTAAAGCTACCTTGGGGAATATTGATTCTTTTTGGCGGTGGCTTGTCCTTGGCAAGTGGACTATCTTCTACAGGGGTTATAGACTACATAGGCACCTTAGTATCATCGAGTGGTTTTGTCAATGTTTATTTGATTGTCTCTTTGCTTATACTCATTATGTTATTCATGACAGAGCTTATGAGTAACGTGGCATTGGTAGCTATTTTCTGTCCAGTAGTGGCGGGAGTTGCCATTGGACTAGATTATGATATATTACATATGTTGATTCCGATTACGATGGCCTCGAGTTGTGCTTTCATGTTACCTATGGCTACTCCTCCCAATGCTATCATATTTGCTAGCGGTTACATCAAAGTACATGAGATGGCGAAGGCGGGTGTTCTTTTGAATTTTATCTCAGTTATGATTTTGATTTTGTTTTTGATGTTCGTGATACCTTATGTCTTTTAGTTTTTCCTAATTCTTTCAAAATCCAATTAATGTAAAGCATATGAAAATAAGCTAAATGTCAATTACAAGCTTATCCAATTTCGCTCTTGACACACATAGAGATATTTTGTTTCCAGCTAATTTTTCTTCTTCACTTAAAACAGCATCTCTATGATCAATGTCGCCATCTATAACATTGGTTATGCAAGCGCCACATGTACCTTGTAGACAGGTGTATTCGACTTTTATATTATTGAGTAGAAGCGTGTCAATGATAGATAAATCCTTTTCTACTCTTAAGGTTTTTCCACTTTTATTAAGTACTAATTCAAATGATTTTGGCTCAGAGTAAGAAGAAAGATTTCGAGTGAAAATTTCTTCTTTAATTTGATCTTTCTTCCAGCCCATTTTGTAAGCTGATTCTTTAATCCAGTTTGAAAAAACCCGTGGACCGCAAATGTAAATCAATGTATCACTATTTGGTTTGGCTAATACCTTGGTTAAGTCGATACTTGAATTACCGTCTTTATCAAAATGCATTTCAGTGTTTGGAGCAAAAGTCCAATTTTGAAACTCATATCTAAATGGAATGTATGATTCGGATCTTGCGCAAATATGAAACTCGAAATGTTTATCCAGTTCAGTTAATTTATGTGCCATTGATATGAGAGGAGTGATACCTATACCTCCTGAGATCAAAATATATTTTTGTACATTTTGGTAAAGAACAAAATTGTTTTTTGGGTGAGAAATTTTTAACTGAGCGCCTATCTGAATTTCTTCATGCATCTCTTTCGATCCACCTTTTCCATTGGCATCCAGTTTGACAGCTATTTGATATTTGTTGGTTTCATAGGATGGGTTAACAAGAGAGTAGGAGCGAATCTTGCCACTCGGCAAATGAATATTGATATGAGCACCCGCCTGAAATGAAGGTAAAGGGTTGTCATTTACAGGCTTAAAAGTAAAACGCTTAGTGCCCTTCGCTATAGTGCTTACATCACTTATTTTAACCATGGTAGTTGCTTTGCCATCATTCTTATCCGGGCTGTTGATGACCTTATCTTTGAAGTGGAGGTCAGGTCTAGCGAATACTTTTTTCTCTGGGATGGCTTGTTCTTTGAATACTCCATTGGCCAAATTCCATACTCTGTGATATTTAAACCAAGGCACATGCGGTAAAAAATGATGCATTGAATGGTGTTGTTGGCCCAACATGGTTTCTATGAGCACTGGCAATCCAGTTAAGGTAAAAGTAGCCTTGAAGGGATGTTCGTGCCATTCCAATCCTTCGGGGTGTGGAAGATGAGCAAATAAATAATTCGTCAATGCAAGCCCTATTCTACTTGGTATAAAAAAACCAAATTAAATATTCGTATCCTATAGGGCTAGCAAACATTACAATGTTAAATAAAATATTGAGAATGATGCTTAACACCACAGCTGTTCTCAACCGGGGCGGGATTCTATGCCAAACTTTTTGGAAGAACTATTTAAATATAAAATAGTCATAAAGGAACAACACGATATACCCTAGTGGGAAATACTTAGTAGGTATCCTTACCATGGGTTCGTCTGGGTCAAGGTTTTTGTCTCCTACATACCTATGGTGAGTCAGATGAAAGTTTCTGTATAGATAGGTGCTATTGAAGGCAAATAGAAAATTACCTGCTATCGTTCCAAACAAGTCATTTATAAATTTATTGGAGGATACCGCTCGATGCGTGGCATCATGTAAAATGGTAAATGACATGTAAAATCCAAATATACTAAAAGGGTAAATAATCCATAGTGACAGGCCTTGAGAGGCAAGATACATTCCACCAAAAACTAGAAGAAAAGTCAAAAATAGGAGACCTACCTGAGGCCATGAAATCACTGGAACGTAGGACACCTTTCTATATTCAGGGTCGTTCACAACTTGATTGATAACTTCTCTAACTTTTAAGTTACTATTGACCATGCAATTTTTATATAATTGAATTTAGATAATTATTGAAAATTAAACAAGTTTATTCTTAGGCATAGTTTTCAAATGACCGTTTTTGAAGCAGAATTGAAATGCACCTACTAATATTTTTTCTTTGCGCTCTGGGGAGGAACGGTAAGGGAATAAATGTACAACCGAAAAATATTAAATGAGAAATGTAAAGTTTGTTGTTCTAAAGCAGCTTGATAAATTAATATCAATTAATAGTGATGTCATAATTTTTTTCGCGCTCTGGGTAGAAGCGGTACGAGTGCGCTGCTATGGCTAATGAAGAAAGTACTAGAGGTGGATGAGCGAAAGAGCGAATACGGCTATAGTGCTATTCTGAATAGTCATAGCAGTGCAGGAGTATTAGCGGATGACCAGATTTATACTCAAGGGAAAGTGTTTTAAAATATTCTTACTTGATTTTTCAGCATTTCTCCGCGTTGAAAATACTCTCGATAGCTAAGGTTATCCATGCGTTTTTCGCCTTGAAAAATACTAAAACCTCAGCGTAATAAATATTCCAAACTACTTTCCGTTGAGTATAAGCGCCCCAGAAACTAAATGTAAAACAGAAAAATACTAAATGAAAAATGTAAAAGTTTTAATTTATAACGGAACATTGTAATTAATCAATATAATTATATTTTTTTATCTATGGTAAGGTCAATTCATCATTTATAATTCTATAACCCCTATCTTGGAGAAAAAAATACAATGACCTATACTTCATTTAAAGTAGAAATAGAAAATAAAATAGCGATTGTACAAATCAATAGACCTGATAAAGCTAATTCTCTTAACTATGCTGGATGGAAAGAGTTACGAGAAATATTTATAATGCTTAGTTCAGAACCAACTGCTAGAGTAGTGGTCATTAAGGGAGATGGGAAACATTTCTGCGCGGGAATGGACCTCAGTGCCCTAATGCAAATCGCCCAATCTTATGATGGGACATGCGAAGCTAGAAAGAGAGAAAAGTTTAGCAAAGACTTGCAAAATTTACAGGACAGTATCACTTCTATAGCGCAATGCTCCAAACCAGTCCTTGCTGCTATTCATGGTGCCTGCGTTGGAGCAGGGGTAGATTTGGTGTCGGCTTGTGATATTTTGTATTGCACCGAAGATGCTTACTTCAGTGTCAAAGAAGTGGATATGGGATTAGTAGCAGACATGGGAACGCTACAAAGATTGCCCAAAAAAATCGCTCCAGGTATCCTTGCAGAATTGGCCTACACGGGTAGAAAAATGGGCGGAAATGAAGCCGTAAAAATTGGCTTATGCAATGATGCATTGGAAGATAAAGAATCTCTACATACGAAAGTGATGGACATTGCTAGGCAAATCGCAACGAAGTCACCTATAGTCGTGCGGGGCACCAAAAAGGTGATAGCATATTCTCAAGAACACAGTGTGCAAGATGGACTCGAATATATCAAAGTCTGGAATGCAGGAATGATATACTCTAACGATCTCATGGAAGCCATGCAGGCAAGTATGGAAAAAAGAACACCCGTTTTCGAAGATTAAAATAAGTGATAAGTAAAGTGTGTGACAATCTCAGTGGGACTGCCTTTGGAGGACTTTAAATTTATGTGTTAATTAGTAATAGAAAAAAAGAATTGATATGGAAGCCATAATAGATTACTTTGACAATATATCTTCACTACATCGAACCATCATCTTATTTGGCGGGTTATCTTTCTTTTTATTAATAGAAAATGTAGCTCCGTTTTTCCAGTTTAAGAATAATAAAGTGAAGCACGTTGGACTTAATTTGTTCTTTACCTTCACAACGATTCTTGTAAATTTTGTTTTCGCTTTTATTCTGATTTCTGCTTCCACTTATGTGGATACCAATCACATGGGTATCATCCAAATGGTGCCAATGAATCTAATTCTTTTTACACTATTGGGAGTCATGCTGCTGGATCTATTAGGGGCCTGGTTGGCGCATTGGACAGAGCACCATGTTAAATGGATGTGGCAGTTTCACTTGATCCATCATACGGATATGCACTTGGACGCATCTAGTGCTAATAGGCATCATCCAGGGGAAAGCGTGATTCGGTTTGTATTTACCTTATTTGCACTAGTGATTGTAGGTGCCCCAGTTTGGATGGTGCTGTTGTATCAGGCTTTATCAGTGACTTTGTCTCAGTTTAATCATTCCAATATCCGTATGCCTAAATGGCTAGATACAAGTATCTCTTGGTTTATCGTGACACCAGATATGCATCGTGTACATCACCATTATAGACAGCCTTATTCAGATAGTAACTATGGAAATATATTTTCTATTTGGGATAAGATCTTTCGAACCTTTAAGAAGGTGGATAATAGCAAACTGGTTTATGGATTGGACACTCATATGGAAAAGGAAAATGTCAATCAAGTTGGCTTTTTATTGAAGGCACCTTTTAATGGGTATCGCGAACAAATTCAATATGGTGAGGAAGAAGATTTGTAAGGAAACTTCTTTATTCTAAAGACCTTTTTATTTCATTTAGTTTAGCAATGGTCAGGCGGTTTGTTTCTTCGATATTTTTTTCTTTATCCTCAATTAGTGCGCGCATAGAGGTCTGCAATTGACTGACCTTAGACTCCAAATCTGCCATGCGCTTCTGTGTCTTTAATAGCTCATAAACAGAATTTGCATTCTGCTTCTTGAGTGAAACAATAAGATCTCGAAGTTCTTGATCCATTTCCTTGAATTAATACTTAATAACAATATCGATAAAGGGATACGGTTGCAAGGGAAAGTGAATCTTAGTAGTGTTTTCTAAATTTAATAAAATATTAGCACAAAGTAAAGGCATGTATCAAAGAAGATATATATTGCGTTATTAAATATGTATAAATGGTTCGCTAATTAAACGTTAAATCACTAATTATCAATTCATTTCAAATTAACTCTTATTTTCATAAGGTGTTATTAATCAAATGAAGAGTGTAGTGTGATTTAAGGTTTTCAAAAAATTACGGAACCATTCATGTATTAGACGTTCAAAATAACTCTTGAGCTATGAATGATTTGATGGATTTTTATTTCGAGAATATTAATAGCACGCTATTAACATTGATTTTCTTTGGAGGATTATTCTATGTAACGAAGTTGTTTCTGGATAGGCAGGCTGCAGGAAAATCAGATTGGGGACTAGTCCGATCTATTGTTTTATTTCTAATCGGGACTATTGCTGTAATAGCAATCATAATGTCCCTGCCAATGGGAGATGAATTGAAAGGCCAGATTTCTAGCTTACTTGGAATCGTGATTTCTGCTGTTTTAGCATTGAGTTCAGCTACACTTATAGGAAATGGATTAGCTGGGATCATGCTTCGGATGATTAATAATTTTAGGCCAGGCGACTTTATTAAGATTAATGATCATTTTGGTAGAGTTACGGAGCGGGGCTTATTCCATACAGAAATGCAGACAGAAAATAGAGATTTGCTCACACTACCCAATATGTATCTGACCACTAATCCAGTGCGAGTTACTCGCTCTAATGGTACTTTCGTTAGCGCAGAGTGTTCCTTAGGCTATGATGTATCAAGAACAAAAATAGAAGAAGCACTAAAGGACGCTGCAGAAAGAGCTGGCCTGACAGATGCATTCGTTAGAATCACTACTTTGGGAGACTTTTCTGTAGTCTATAAAGTGTACGGAATGGTCAAAGAAATCAAAACCGTCCTAACCGCGACCTCTCGATTACATGGACATATGCTAGATGCCCTCCATGAAGCAGACATTGAAATCGTTTCTCCAAACTTCATGAATCAACGTCAAGTAGGGGAGACTATATTTATTCCAAAGCGGCATACGGTTAATGATACTTCTGCAGAAGAACCAGCACCAGAGAGCCTCATTTTTGATAAAGCGGAAGTCGCTGAAACTATTGAAAAGCGAAAGGAAAATCTTTCTGATATCGAAGCGAAAATAACCCAATTCACAGCAGATCTGAAAGAAGCGAAAGAAGATGCAGAAAAGGAAGCTATTAAAGTTAAAATCGAAAAGTGGACCAATATCAAAACTAAAATGATAGAAAGAATAGATAAGCAACAGAGTGACTTGTCTGATTAGAGGTGGGCGTTAATTCAAAAACTGTTTCGCTAATAAGATCAGAGCCGCTATTCCTGTAAGTACAATAATCATCTGGCGATAGTTACGGTCCTTGATTCGTTTGACTAAGTTTATACCTAATAAAAATCCAAGTAACAAGGCTGGAACTAAGCTTATTGATTGCTGGATGCTGCTCATATTGACTGAGCTCCAGACAAAAATGTGCAAGGGTAACTTGATAAGATTGATTATAAAGAATAGCCAAGCCGCCGTTCCAATAAATTCATTTTTAGGCATCCGCATACTTAGGAAATAAATATTTGCAAAAGGCCCAGCAAGGTGACCTATCATAGTTGTGATTCCTGCAGCCAAACCCAATACGCTGGAAAAAATCCAATTATCTGGTACTTCCTTTGGTGGGTTCTTTTCCCAGTACCATAGAATCGCGACCGATACTAGAATGATTCCAATCATGGCATTTTTAAACCAAAATTCATTTAAATCTTTCCCAATAAGAGTACCGATAAGCACTCCTACTACCATCGCAGGCATCAGTTTGATTAGGTATTCCCATTTTACGTGCTTTCTATAATATGTAATGGCAAGTATATCTGCGGCAATTAACATAGGCATTAATACCCCTGAAGAATGCTTACCACCGTATACATAGACCAACATAGTAATCATTATAATCGAAATTCCCTTCACGCCACTCTTAGAAATACCAAGAATGATGATTGCCAAGAAAGCGACTAACCACATCAGTAGGGGAGTTCCAAAAATTTGATAAGAATCTAAGAAGGAGATTTCCATAAGGTAAATCTAAGATAATGGATATCCACTAGTGATAACTTTTACCACTCGTTCAGCACTTTGTACAGCGCCATCCATATAGCCAGGAAAATCCTTTGCTGTTTCGGCTCCTGAAACAAAGAAGCGATCGCCAAAATGAAGTTTTTCAAAAATGGGATGTCCATTATTTTGATGTGGAAATATGTCTGGAGTTTCTGGATGTTTTGTATTGGCATCATTCCAGATGTATTCCAAATAGTCAATATGCTCATGCACTTGTGCACCAAATATTTTTTCCAACTGTGCCATTACTTTTTCTTTACGTTCGCCAGCGGATAGCACTGAATAGCCGCCATTGACAAATCCACAGATGGCATATTTTTTTACTTCTTGGTCAGAGTGGTCATATAGTTCTGAGAATGGACCAACATTACTAAAAAGCGTCCCAGATAAAGCAGAATTTCTCCAAAATGGTTCACTATATATTAAGGCTGTTTTGATAGAGTCTTGCATCCAGGTATGGGTAGCTAATCCAATAGCTTTTACTTTTGACTCAATAGCGGGCTGGAAATCGATGGACCTAAAAAGTAAACCAGGGGGTAATGTGGAAACTACAATATCTGCTTCCCAACTTAATTCTTTTTCATACAACTTTATACTGCTCCCAGAAAAATCAAGCTTACTTATCTTTTGATTGAGGACTATTTCTTCTTTACTAATATTACCGCTTATAGCTTCAATTAGGCTAGTAGAACCATTTGCTATTCTATAGCTCGGAAGCTGCTCCGGAACGGTAATTTTTTGAGCAGGTGCTAAAGAGAATGGCTCAAAATAAGCATCGCCTTTGGTATGTTGTTCGTAATATGCAATTCTCAATTCTCTGAGCAAGGAAAGCAAGTTGGTATGCTTTGCACCAAACCAGGTGGCCCCCAATTCGATGGGTGTCTCTAGGGCTCCATGCTTCGTATATATTCTGCCACCAAGCCTATCTCTAGCTTCAAAAATTTGTATAGCGTATCCTAACGATTTGAGCCGATATGCAGTTAAAAGTCCTGATAAACCAGCACCTAATATCGCTACTTTTTTCTTCATGATACGAAGGTAAGGTTTTAAAAAACATCAAGGAACAATTGCTTACTCAACAAAACCCCTAATATTCCAGTTAATACTCACCGCATCAGAAGTAAAGTCTCTAAAAGTTCTCCAAGCAGATTGACTACCCTCTAACACCCAATCTCCATTGGTTACTGCAGGTCCGACATCACAACCAATAGTGTTTCTCGAATCACTATGGGTAAATTCTATGGCTAACCACAATTCATTATTAGAGAGAATAATCTCCTCGCTGAGGGTGTGACTATTCCATGAGTTAGCAGTTACTTCACTTGTTACATTCGATTCATATAAAATGGTCCCTGGAGCATCACCACTACCTTCCCCATATACTCTAATAAAGGTATTACTAGGTACATTTACTAGGTAAAACTCTACTCGGTCTAAAGTCTGCCCAACAAAATTACTGGTTATAGATCTTGGAAATCGGGCAGCTGCTTGATGCGTACCTGCTTCAAAAATGGGAGCGCTGCTCGGGCCTCTATCGAGAATCAATTCAGCTCCATTTGAATCGCTTTCATCATCACTATTACAATTGAATAGCGTAAAAGAAAAACTTAGAAAAAGAAACAAGGGAATATATTTCATGTTTTTTCTACAAGTATAAGTCTACAAAGGGATTTTCTCTTCAGAATTCAATCGCTTTAAACTTAAATTAACAATTTTCTCCTAGCTAACAAACCTGAAATTCTATTCGAAATAGAGTAGAAATACAACAAATTTATCCTTAGCTAATCTTTTTTCAAAATCTTAGTTTTTTTGTTTAGAAAGTGGTATTAATAGGCTACTTTTGTATCCAATTCGATCTACACGCCTGAGAACAGCCTACATTTGACCAAATGTGAACTAAATAATAATATTACCAACATTTTAATTTCTAATTAATGGAAAAGAAAAAGCTAATTGCTTTGGTTGCAAAGACAGCCAAGATATCAAGTAAGCAGGCTGCATCAGCTCTTGAATGTATGCTACAGAAGGGAATCATTTGGAAGGATCAAGACTTCAAAGTGGTTAAGGTAAAAAATGATGTCCTAGTCACTAAACAAGGAAAATCTACCGTAAAAAAGGTTCAAATAGTTAAGGAAAAGGCGGTGACCGCAACAAATACAGTCGAAGTGGCAAAACCAGTTGAAATCATTAAAGAAAAGGTGGTTCAAGTGGTGAAGAATGTAGGCCCGAAAGAGACTATAAAAGAAGTTAAGCTCGAAACTAAGGTGCCAGTAGAAGTACAGGTAATTAAAGAGGTTATTAAAGAGGTCAAGGTAGTAGAGAAAATTCCTGTAATCAAAGAAGTTCTCAAAGAAGTAGTAAAAGAAGTTCCTGTTTACATCGAGAAAGAGGTAATCAAGGAGGTGATTGTTGAAGTGCCTATCCTAGTAGAAAAAGAAATCATCAAAGAAATTGAAGTTATTAAGGAAGTTCCAGTAGTAGTAGCTAAGGAAGTTCCCGTGATGAAAGAGGTAAAAGTAAAAGTTAACGTTCCTTACGAAGTGATAAAGGAGGTAAAAGTTAAGTCTGAAAAAATTGTACCGCTTTATAAGAAGAAGGAAATCATAAAAGAGGTTGAAGTACTTAAAGAAGTGCCAGTGATGGTTAATAAGGAAACTATCAAGGAAGTTGAAATAGTGAAAGAAGTACCGGTTCCAGTGATTAGAGAAGTACAGAAAATCACAGAAGTAACTTCTTCTGATGCTAAAGAAATCAAGAAATGGACGGATGGTTACAATAAGCTTGAAAAGCAATTGGCCAACGAAAAAAATATTTTTGCTAAGAAAACTTTAGCACACAGGAGTTCTGTTAAGCTTTTACAAGAACACATCGCTGATCTAAAAAAGCAAAATAAGGGGCTTGAAAGTGGATCAAAGAATGCTGCTAAGTTTCAAAATGAGTTGAAGGTTTTGAAGGCCAATCTTAGTAAGTCTAATAAGGCATACTTAGATGCAGATAAGAAGAATAAAGCAA
>CAYWOZ010000007.1:2726-9805 GCA_964458675.1 uncultured Saprospiraceae bacterium | reverse complement strand
GAATAAATCTAATATCAAGGATTTACAAGCACAGTTAGCTAAGGCAAAGAAAGGCGCTGCTCAAGGAGCTGGCTCTTCTAAGGCATTAATTGCCTTGAAAGCTAAATTGGCTGCGGCAGAAAAAGATGCCTCCGCTTACAAGAAAGTTAATGCTATGTTAGGAGCGACTCAGAAGGCAGAACAAAAATTAGTAGCTCTTGGCAAGAAGCAGGCAAGCGATTTAACTGCTATGAAAAAAGAAATAGCTTCCCTTAAGAAGGAGCTTTCTAAAAAGCCAAGAGAAATCATTAAAGAGGTAGAAATCATCAAAGAAGTAGAAGTTGTCAAGCAAATCGATATGGATGCATTGATGAAGAAGATGATGGGGATGGGTACAGTTGAAGTATCAAAAAAAGTAGTAGGAGAGACTAGAAATACTAAAGCTGGTAAAATTGTCTCAAGAAGAGATCTTGGAACTAAGAAGGCTTCCGGTTCGACCACTACTGAGTCAAGTACTTCTAAGACTTCAGAAAAGAAGAAAAGTAGTGCTAGTGTAGCAACAGCTAAATCGAGTACTAAGACTTCTGCAGGCGCTAAAAATATCTCTGTAACTGACAATAAGCTTCAAGTAATTGAAGGAATAGGACCTAAAATTGAAGCGGTATTGAATGCAGCAGGAATTTCAAACTTTACCCAATTAGCAAACACATCTTCTTCGAGATTAGTGTTTATATTAGCTAATGCAGGCCCTGCCTTTAGAGTGCATGAACCAACAACTTGGCCACAACAAGCCTTTCTTGCAAAGGATAAAGATTGGGCTGGATTGATTAAGCTTCAGAAAGAATTGGATGGTGGCGTAGAAGGGTCTGGCAATGATAGTACTCCAAGTAAACTGGAAAAATTTATTAATTCTAATAATTAGACTTTTGCCCGAAACTAGTTATATGATACAATATGATGTTATATAGCTAGTTTTGATATAAGTTTTAAGAACATATCGATCAATAAAAGGTTATAAGTTTTATATTTGTACCTATATTAGTAAATCGAATAATCAAAAGATAAAATATGAAGTTTCCAAAATTAGGTTTGTTCGTTGTTATTGCCATTTGCATGAGTCTTACTTTTGCATGTGGAGATGATGATGATGGTGGTGGCATGATGGCAGGTGAATGTGATAGTATAAGTGCCTCTTACTCAATGGATGTGGTGCCTATTCTTAATCAAACTTGTGCGATTCCCAATTGCCATGTTAATGGTTTTATAAATGGAGATTTCACTACTTTCGCGGGCTTAGAAGCTACAGCTAATACTACTTTAGAGAATCAAATCACTTCAGGAGCTATGCCTCCAGCTAGTACTGCTGGTCCTGCAGAGCTTACAGATGCTGAGATGGATATTTTTCTTTGTTGGATAGAAGGTGGAGCACTAGATAACTAAAGAAACTATTACTTTTCATTTCATTTAGGATTCACAATTTCTGTATTTTCATTTTAACTAGTCTAAAAATGGAATTTACCTTTCATATATGCTTACTATTAGCCGAGCATTTTTATATTTGTCTTCGCAAAATCAAGTAAATACATATGAAAGGTAAGTTGGCTTCTGCATTACAATATACTAAGCATTTATTCACCACTGGAGCTATTTCAGAGACTAGTAGGGAGGTAGAAATTGAAATATGCAACAGATTGGATCTCGAAGGTGAAGTGTTTGTTGAATTCGGTATGGGTTTAGGGAACATCACTAAAGAAATCTTAGACAGAATCCCAGCGAATAGTAAGTTATATTCTTTTGAGGTCAATGAAGATTTTTGCAAAAAAACAAAAGAGACGCTTAAGGATGAAAGACTTGTTATCATCAATGATGGTGCGGAAAATATTAAAAAATATATAAACGACGAGGTAGATAGCATGGTGTCTTCAATGCCGTTTACCTTCTTCTCTAAAGAAAAGACAGATTTAATTTTAGGTACGTCTAAAGAAATGCTTAAATCTGGAGGCTATTTTTCTCAAATTCTATACAGTAAAATTCACTTCAAAAAGTTCTCTGCAGCCTGGGATGATTGCGAGATGATTAAAACGAATAATTTCCCTGCTGGGTTTATTTACCATTGTGCTAAGAAATAATCGTTCTTAGCTCTTTCCATTTTAGCAAAAGTGTTAGTGGAAATGGGTGACTAGTTCGTGTATTCCTTAATATTTCGATATCTAAACTTTCCATTTCTATTTAATGTTTAATCGAATATGACTAGAAAACTAAATGAAATAGGTTAAACTCACTCTCTTTTCATCGCTAAATAGGTGTATTGTTTAGACCCAATTCAAATAGTATAATTACTACCCATATTTTTGGTCTCAGCCATATGTTTTTATAAATTGGATTTTACTTAATATAAAATTTTATAAAATGGATAAGGCGTATATAGCAGGAAGAACTCCAGTAAGAGTAGATTTGGTAAAAGGAGAAAAATATGCATGGTGTTCATGTGGTGCATCAGAAAACCAACCTTGGTGTGATGGTTCTCATAAAGGAACAAAATTTAGCCCGACAGTATTCACTGCTGAAGAAACTAAATCAGTAGGAATGTGTATGTGCAAATTGTCTGAAAAGCCTCAGTTCTGTGATGGGAATCACAAGCGTATCAAGGGCTAAATCAAAAAAATAATTTACATTGAAAGAAGCATTTATATTAGATGGAGTACGTACTCCATTCGGTAATTTTGGGGGCACCTTGTCGACGATTCGTACAGATGATTTGGGAGCTATACCAATACGCGAAATCATAAAGCGTAATCCAAATATCCCCTTAGATGCTTATGAAGATGTGATCTTAGGATGTGCCAATCAAGCAGGAGAAGACAATCGCAATGTATCACGGATGTGTTTGCTGCTTGCTGGGCTGCCTTGGTCTGTACCGGGTGAAACTCTCAATAGACTTTGCTCTTCAGGCATGTCGGCTATCATTCATGCTAATCGGGCTATCAAAGCTGGAGATGGGGATGTTTTTATTTCTGGTGGCGTAGAACATATGACTAGAGGACCATTTGTAATTTCTAAAGTGAGCAAAGCCTTTGGGCGTGATGCTAAGATGCATGACAGTAGTTTTGGATGGAGATTTGTCAATCCAAAAATGAAAGAATTGTATGGGGTAGATGGCATGGGATCCACAGCAGAAAATTTGGCAGAAATGTACAATATCAGCCGTGAAGATCAAGATCAATTTGCCTATTGGTCTCAAAGCAAAGCTGCTGCTGCTCAAGCTTCAGGTAGATTAGCGGAAGAGATTATTGGAGTAGAAATACCAAGACGAAAGCAAGAGCCTTTAATGTTCGATCAAGATGAATTTATACGAGCGAACACCACCACTGAAATTCTAGCCAAACTAAGACCTGCTTTTAAACCTTTAGATAAGGGAGGGACTGTAACTGCAGGGAATGCATCTGGCCTGAATGATGGAGCGGCAGCCGTTATCGTCGCTTCTGAAACAGCCGTAAAACAATATGACCTCAAGCCATTAGCACGAATTGTCAGTTCTGCAGTGGTAGGAGTAGAACCCCGTATCATGGGCATCGGCCCGGTCAAAGCTTCTAAAAAAGCGTTGGCGAAAGCTGGACTGAAATTAGAGGATATGGACATCATAGAACTCAATGAAGCTTTCTCTGCACAAGCGCTTGCTTGTACTCGAAATCTTGGAATAGAAGATGCAGACCCTCGTATCAATCCGAACGGAGGCGCCATTGCTATTGGCCATCCTTTAGGTGTATCTGGAACACGAATCATGCATACTGCTGCATTAGAATTGCAAAAAACTAATAAGCAATACGCTTTAGTGACTATGTGTGTAGGGGTAGGGCAAGGATATGCGACCATCATAGAGCGCACCTAACAAAGCTGCAGTACATATATAATTTAATTTCAAAAAGACTTTCGACTAAGCTGTACTTAGGATTAGAAAACCTATACCTTTGTTTTCTATTTGATTGACTAACATGTGGACCTTTACCATTTAATTAATAAACAGAAAAATGGTTTTCAATAGCTGATTATGGTTCAAGCCTTTCTTGATTCCCCATTATTGTTACTCTTTGTTGTTATTGCGATAGGTTATGCGATTGGCAATATTGCATTCAAAGGAGCAAAATTAGGAGTAGCAGCAGTTCTATTTGTGGGCCTAGCCTTCGGCGCATTAGACCCAGAACTCATGGTTCCCGAGGTGATCATCACACTTGGATTATCCATATTCGTATATTCAATAGGTATCACAAGTGGGCCAAGTTTTTTTCGAACCCTAGCTCGACGAGGCCCTAGAGATATTAGTTTTAGTATCATCGCCCTACTTATCTTTTTTCTATGTACGCTTATCGCATTCTTTATCCTTGATTTGAATAAAGCCACTGCAGCAGGGCTTCTTGCAGGGAGTGTGACAAGTACACCCGCCTTAGCAGGGGTGCTTGATATAATTGGGAATGCTAGCTCTGAGCAAATGGATAAAGTGCTATTCTCCGATTCCGCGGTTATTGGATATTCACTAGCTTATCCGATGGGAGTAATAGGCGTGATGATTGCCTATAATATTTTCCAAAAAGTGTTCAAAATAGATTTGGAGCAGGAGCAAAACGATCTACAAAAAGAATACCCGGTCAGTATGCAAATAGTGCGCAAAACTGTAGAAGTGACTCGGCCAGATGTTGCGGGAATGGAGCTCAGAGATCTATTTATAAAATACCATCGAAGATTAGTGTTTGGACGTATGAGTCGGGATGGCAAACAATTTTTGCCCAATATGGATACTGAAATACAATTGGGTGATAAGATAGTAGTAGTAGGTGGTGGTAAGATTGTAGATAAAGCAGTACAAGGGATGGGGCGTGTTAATGACTCTGAGTTGACATTTGATCGGAGGCATTACGACGCGCGCAAGATTTTTGTATCCAATCCAAAATTAGCGGGAGAGAAGATAGCTTCACTCAATCTGTCAGAAAGATTTTCCGCTATCATCACACGTGTCCAAAGAGGGGATTCCGATATGATTGCACAAGGTGAAACAGTTTTGGAGTTGGGGGACCGTGTTCAGATGGTTGTCAAGAGAAAAGATATTGATGAGATAAATGAATTGTTTGGTAACTCCTATGAAAGTCTTTCGCATATCAATCTTTTTTCCTTTGGATTAGGAATGGCTATTGGGTTACTGATTGGAAAGATTACCTTTTCTCTTCCAGGCGGTGTTGATTTTCAGTTGGGATATGCTGGTGGTCCGCTCTTGGTTGCACTAGTCTTAGGAGCTATTCGTAAGACTGGCCGCATACTTTGGATACTTCCATTTAGTGCCAATCTTACCCTGCGACAGATTGGACTTATTTTATTATTAGCAGGTATCGGGATCAAGTCAGGACATACTTTTAAGGAAGTATTGCTGAGTCCAGAAGGAGGATATTTATTTTTGACGGGGGGTATCATTGTAATTGTTTCGACACTTATTTCTCTAGTCATCGGATACAAATTATTCAAGATTCCCTTTAGTTTACTATCAGGTATGCTCGCCAATCAGCCAGCCATTTTAGAGTTTGCCCTAGACAAAACACAAAATAAATTGCCTGCTATTGGCTATACAATGATCTTGCCCGTGACATTGATCCTAAAAATATTGCTCGTTCAAGTTCTTTTTTATTTACTTTGAGGAAAATCTAAAAAATGAATATAGCCTTAAAAATTGCCTATTGGATAGTAACCCTCTTGATGTGTGCCTTATTTCTTTATTCTGCACAAATGTATTTTCGAAATACAGAGATGGTGCAGGGCTATTTTCAATCTCTTGGTTATCCAGCCGCTATAGTTATTCCATTGGCGATTGCCAAAGTCTTAGGTGTTATAGCTGTTACCACTGACTTAGTGAAAATATTAAGAGAGTTGGCGTATGCTGGATTCTTCATTGATGTAATCCTAGCTACGGTAGCTCACATTGGTGAAGCTGGTGGATTTCAGGCATCTATGCTTATGTCTATGCTTTCTATAAAAGGCATTTTGCTTGTTATCGCATCCCGATTTTTATACCAATATAGATATTCAAAGAGTACAGATTAAGGAACTGTATGATGCCTTTTCATAGATAAGTTTGGGCGTGCCCCTTATTCTTCTCTTCAGATTTAGATAAGCTATAGAGAGAACTACACTAATAGGTCTGCGCTTGGGTATCTAGCGAAGGGTCAGGCCGTCCGCAGCTCGCTAGTCAGCTCGGCCCTGCATTTCGCTGCGCTACATTTGGTCTCTCCACTAAGGTGGAGCCTGCTATCACCCTTCACGCAAAAAAAAGTATTGAGTTAGAGTCATGAGTATTAAATAATTTTTCTCGGCCATCACACTGTGCAAACAATTTAGATATTTAGTTATGAGTATTGAACTAAAAAATATTCGGCTCGCACACCCAAACCCCTAAAAAACCAAATCTATAAAAGTCATTCTGCATAAAATTATAAAATAAAGTATTGATATTAAATTTTATATGCATTGGTGAAATAATGTATATATTGTGCAGGAGTTAGCAAATCGAGCAGAAATTAAATAAATTCATTTTTTCTAATTTGTATGCAGCGTTTTAACGATTGCTGTACTCTATATGGTAGACTTTTTTATTTGTAGAGGTAAGAAAGTCTCATTTAATACGCATTAACACAAATTTCAAATAGTTTAAAAAGGCTGTTTCCACCCAGGAGCAGTCTTTTTTTGTGTCCATTTGGACCTTTTCGGTTACGAACCTCGGTTTTGGGCTATATAAGACGGTGCCATACTTTATCAATCCTATTTTGGACTAGTGATGTGACCGATTGTTGCGCAGCAATTTTGATCCAGCGGATCAAAATAAGGAGGCTTGCCCGACTACCTTTACGTAGGCGGGGAACCGAGGCAAACCTGCCGAGGCGAGGACGATTCCTATAAAAAAAACTAGTATCCCAAAATTTACCAACTGGACTAGTGATGTGACCGACTGTTGCGCAGCAATTTTGATCCAGCGGATCAAAATAAGGAGAGAACCGAGGCAAACCTTCCGAGGCGAGGACGATTCCTATAAAAAAAACTAGTATCCCAAAATTTACCAACTG
>CAYWOZ010000007.1:0-2626 GCA_964458675.1 uncultured Saprospiraceae bacterium | reverse complement strand
CTTCCGAGGCGAGGACGATTCCTATAAAAAAAACTAGTATCCCAAAATTTACCAATTGGACTAGTGATGTGAAGTAGTAGAGCCGATAGGCGATAGTCCATGCTAGCTACGGGCAGAAAGAAAGCCAAGGTAGGCTAGCTTGGACCGAGCGAGCAGCGAGCTACGTAACGTAACGACCGCTGGCCATTTTTTTTGGAGCCCATAAAGGCGACGAAAAAATGGCCAGGGGTAGGCCCCAACTTTTAAAAATCTAAACCCACCAACTCATAACAATATAGAAACGCGCTAAAATCAATCCGTATATCCTATAAAAAAGGCTTTGATATGTAATTACATTAATATATGTTTGCAAAGGGCAAGTTATTTGCAATACATAGCCTAATGACTCTAAAAAGGGGGTCAAGATTACCTAAACAGCACTATCCAAATCGACTAATGGCATCGAAAAATAAATACGTTTGTATACATGGGCATTTTTATCAGCCACCTCGCGAGAACGCTTGGTTGGATGAAATAGAAATCCAAGAATCTGCTCATCCATTTCACGATTGGAATGAAAGAATAAATTTTGAGTGCTATGCGCCTAATACTTCTGCGCGTATTCTAGATAATAATGGCTTGATCTATAAGATCATAAACAATTATACTTACCTGAGCTATAATTTTGGTCCAACACTTCTGAGTTGGATGGAGCGTACGGATAAAGAAACATACAATGCTATTCTTGAATCTGATAAAATCAGTAAGACTCGATTTGGTGGGCATGGTTCAGCGATAGCACAGACGCATAGTCATCTGATATTGCCATTGGCAAATCATCGAGACAAAGTGACTCAAGTAAAATGGGGACTGAGAGATTTTGAATATAGATATGGCAGAAAGTCTGAAGGAATCTGGCTAGCGGAAACAGCAGTAGACACTGCGAGTTTAGAAGTGCTGGCAGAACAAGGATTAAAGTACACCATACTAGCACCACGTCAAGCTAAAGCGATAAGAAAAATCGGTGATCATGACTGGCGAGGAGTGAATGAAGGATTTGATACACGCAGACCTTATCTAGTAAATTTACCTTCAGGAAAGTCGATTGCCTTGTTCTTTTATGATGGTCAAATCGCACAAGATGTTGCTTTTAAAGGTTTGTTGAATGATGGGAACCGATTTGCTGATCATATACATAATTCCTTTGATCAAAATGATGAACCGCAGCTAGTGCATATTGCTACAGATGGCGAATCTTATGGCCATCATCACCGACATGGAGAGATGGCATTGGCATCATGTCTACATAAGATAGATGCAGATGACGTAGCTCAGTTGACGAACTATGGAGAATATCTAGAAAAATTTCCTCCTACATATGAAGTGCAAATTCATGACAATTCCAGTTGGAGTTGTGTGCATGGTGTAGAGCGGTGGAAGTCTGATTGCGGATGCAGCAGTGGCCGTCCTGGATGGAACCAAAAATGGAGAGGACCATTGCGTCAAGGCTTAGATTGGTTAAGAGATTATCTAGAAACCCTGTTTGAGCGCGAAGCAAAAGTTTACCTTAAAGATCCTTGGTCAGCAAGAGATGAGTACATCGATATTCTTATCAATAGAAATGATACTACTATCAAAACGTTTTTGGAAAAGCATGCGGTAAAGTCACTAGATGATGCAGAGCTGACTATAACGATACGCTTGCTGGAGTTGCAAAAATTTGCCATGTACATGTACACAAGTTGTGGTTGGTTTTTTGATGAGATATCAGGTATTGAAACAAACCAAATATTGCAATACGCTTTACGCGCTATGCAGTATGTGCGGTATTTTACAGATGAGGATGTGATGAAGACCTTTAATAGTTTCTTAGAAAATGCACCTTCAAATGTCTTTGATAATGGAGGCGTATCTTATAATAAAAACGTAGTTCCGAGTGCAGTCAATCTCGAAAGAGTAGCGATGCACTTTGCCGTGACTTCTATCTTTGAAAACCATGGAAATGACGCTGAGATATTTCGCTTTCGTTCCATCATGGATGATTACCAATTGAAAGAGGCAGGTAATCAACGACTGGCAGTCGGTAAGATTAGGATACGATCAAAGGTCACCTATAGAGAGAAAAGCTACAAGTTCGTAGTGGTCTATTTAGGGCAGCAAAATATAATAGGTAATATCAGTCAGGATATGTCCCAAACTAATTATGAAAAGCTTAAAGAAAATGTGCTTTCCTCGTTTGAGACTACAAATCTTGGTGAAGTCTTATCCTATATGCAAAAGTATTTTGAAGATAAGAATTTTACCATCTGGCATTTGTTCAAAGATGAAAAACGTAAGATCCTGAATAAAATTAGTAGAAAAAGTCTTGACAATATTGAAGCTGATTTTAGAGAGATCTACAATGACAATTATCAGCTAATGACGGGGATGCAACTGAGTAACATTCCTATACCAAATGCTTTTACGAGTGCTACTGATTTTATACTCAATACAGAGATACAGCAGTTTTTTAGTCAAGAATTATTAGATATCAATCGACTTCGACATCTGAGTGATGAGTTTAAGAGATGGAAACTAAAGCTCAGCAATGAACAGTCCTTTACCTATACTGCGAGTGAGCGAATATTCTATGAAGTAAGAAAATTGG
>CAYWOZ010000006.1:0-36320 GCA_964458675.1 uncultured Saprospiraceae bacterium | reverse complement strand
AACACAGATGGTTTTACGCTTAACACCACATATGAATCTGGAACACTTACCGTTGTAAATAATAACAACGCAGCAGCTAATATTGATCCAGATGAGGTGTTGAATGAAAGCATAGTCGTAATTTATACGGCTTATAGATAGAACTCTTTTCAGTCCAAATATTAAGATTTGGGCGTGCCCCTTGCATACACCTCCAACCCTCAGCTGACGGGTCGCGTCATTCGCTAGTAGTCTGCACACTGAGTGTAGATTCAGCCAACAGGCTAGACCGTCTATCCTCGTACCTCGTCTAGCCATCCTATCCTGGTCTTCATTATACACTCATTATACATCCTATCGCTGCTACCGCTCACGCAAGAGAAATTGTATTTATTTTGGAATATGAAGTTTTAAATAGAGTTAGCACTAGCTTTTAAGTCTTGCCTAAGCTAGATACCCATCCTTTTCAAATTTTTACCCTAAAAGTTAATATATTGATGACAAATTCTAATTCTTGTTTCGTTTCATCATAATCTTGACTGTTTTCATATCAACACCACTGGTATCCAATGCCCAATTATGTACGGGTACTTTGGGAGAAAATATCTTTGAAGAAGGCAATTTTGGCTCTGGCGCATCCAATCTGATTACATCCAATCCTAATATAGCTCCGGGTTATGACTACACTACCAATGTACCTCCCTTTGATGGGCAATATGTTATCACTAATAATACCGGAGCCTGGCCAGGTCTATTTGGTCCTTGGTTAGCCATTAGAGATAATAGTGCAGACCCACATGGATATATGATGGTTGTTAATGCAAGCAATGAGCCTGGTCTTTTCTATGAACAAACCATTTCAGGTTTATGTGAGAACACGCTATACGAGTTCTCAGCAGATATCATAAATCTAATCAGAACTGGAGTTCCAGATCATCATGATCCAAATGTTACTTTTTTATTAGATGGGGAAGAGGTGTTTTTCACTAGAGATATTCCAGCGACCAATAATTGGACTACCTATGGATTTACGTTTACTACAGATCCCAATCAAACAACTTTGACCTTGTCTTTACGAAATAATGCGCCGGGTGGAATAGGGAATGATCTTGCATTGGATAATATAACCTTTAGAGCGTGTGGTCCAGAAACATTTGTTGCTCCAGAAACTGACCGTGTGTTCTTATGTGAGGATGGCCCTTCTCTTGAATTGGAAGCAATGATTATAGGAGATCAATATACTGACCCAGTTATCCAATGGCAACAAAGTGCTGACCAAGGGCTTACCTGGCAAAATATAGATGGAGAAAACGAAACTTTGTTTACACCATTTGCATCAAATTCAGGATTGTTTTTTTATCGGTTCTTACTCGCTGATGGAATTAATAATTTAGATTCGGAAAAATGCAGAGTCGTTTCAAATATCATTCTACTCAATATACTTCCTGAAGAAATAGCCCAGTCTGAGACAATCTGTGAAGGCCTAACAATCCAGGTTGGAAATTCAGTTTATTTTGAATCCGGTTTATATGTAGATTCATTACTCAATTTTTTAGGCTGTGATAGTATTGTCACCACTACTTTAAACGTGGTAGATGGTTCTGATTTTGAAGCCGATATTTTGAGTACATCTCCATCATGCCCAGGTTTTACAGATGGAACCATCTCGGTGCTTAACTTGATTAATGGAACGCCCCCTTTTGATTTTACCTTTGAAAATGAAAATGCAGGAACCTTAGACTTTTACCCAGATTTATCCAGCGGAGTAGTTTATGAACTCCTTATAGAAGATGCTATTGGATGTGTAATTGATACTGCTATTCTAATTGAAGATTCATCTCCCATATTTGTAGACTTAGGCGAAGACCAGATGATTGACTTAGGAGAAGTTATTAAGCTAACACCACAAGTAAATTTTGAACCTACTGAAATAAACTGGCAAAGCACTACCCCTATTGATTGTTTTACTTTAGATGATTGCACTCCATTTGAATTCCAAGCTTTAGAAAGCCAAGAGGTAAGAATTGAATTGACATCGGAAAGCGGATGTCTCATCTCCGACTCCATTTTTGTTGAGGTTACAGAAGCTAGAAAAGTTGGATTTGCAAATGCTTTTTCTCCAAACGGGGATGGAATAAATGATCGATTCACTGTGTTTGGAGACGCAGATAATGTGCAGTTTGTTGAAGAATTATTAATTTTTGATCGTTGGGGAGAACTTCTTTTTGAAGGCCGAAATATCCGGCCTAATGCATTGCAAAATGGATGGGATGGTTCTTTTAGAGATAAGGATATGCCTATTGGTATTTATTTTTATACTGCTTCCGTAAGGTTTATTGATGAACTCGTACTTTCCTATTCTGGAGACCTATTTTTGACCAGATAGTAATTCGAGCAAGAGTCTTGAGCAAGAGCAAGAGGCCGTAGAGGCGAAACGCTTTGCGCAAAAGCAAGAGTAAAAACAGCAAGAGTAAAAGAAGATCTAATGTTCCTAACATCTCATCCCTTATACCTCTTCCCTCACACTTTCATTAAGCTTTCTCCTTAAACTTAGCTATTGCATTTTTTGTAAAATCAGATAAAACCAACTTTCCACTGACTGCGGCACGTTCCGCTAAGAGTTCATCCCAGTGCTCCGTTCCTTGCCAAAATACATTCTTAAGTAGTCGCATAGCCTCTGGATTTGAAGCAACTAATTTCTCACAGAGAGCTTCAATAGCCGAATCGAGTTCTTCTGCGGATTCGTATACTTCTGTAAATAAACCTTTTTGCCTAGCCCATTCTGCACTTTGAAGTGCAGTAGCATTTATAGTGAGCTGAGACATAGCGGATACGCCTACCTTACGCTCAACTGCGGGGCCTACAACGAATGGACCAATGCCTACAGCTAATTCACTTAGTTTGATAGCAGCGTAATTGGTAGCCATACAGTAATCACAGGCAGCGGCTATACCAACACCTCCACCAATTGCTTTTCCTTGGACACGACCAATGATAATCTTTGGACACTTACGCATTGCGTTGATTACATTGGCAAAACCTGAAAAGAATACTTTCCCTGTCTCCATATCTTCTATAGCCATTAATTCATCAAAGCTAGCCCCAGCACAGAAGGTTCTTTCTCCACCACTTTTTAGCACAATTATCTTTACCTCGGGATCTATACCTGATGTCTCTATTGCATCTGCAAGAGTACCTAATAATTTACCCGGAAGTGAATTATGTGCAGGGTGGGAAAACATGATAGTGCTAATGCCATCTTGCTTGTGTATCTGTATTGAACCTAATTGAGTCTTATCCATTATTTTTTTACTTTTTTAAAACATTATTCTTGCTGAAGCAAGTTTCTGTAAGTTCCCAATCTGGAACTATCCAGTCAAGTATTCTTGATTCATTTCCGTTGCATAAAACAATGAATTCATAATTCATCATTCCCTTCCTACTTGTCTTCTAATTTTTTTACCATCGTAAGTATAGTAGCCAGTGCAACCGTTTCTCCCGTTTCATCATATACATCTACAAGGAATTTTACTATTCCTTTAGCGATGTCTTCTTCATCTCTTTTCTCTTGATCTATCTTTTCTTTAACTGTTAGTTTTACTCCAATGGTCATACCTGGATAAACAGGTTTTGTGAATCGGCACTCATCAATACCGTAGTTGAGTAAAACAGGCCCCTTCTTCGGGTCTACAAAAAGACCAGCTGCTTTTGCTAAAACAAAGTATCCATGTGCCACTCTCTTTTCAAAGATAGTTCCATCCAACGAAGTAGCATCTGTGTGTGCGTAGAAATTGTCACCACTGACATTGGCAAAGTTGATAATGTCTGCATCACTTACCGTATGCTTATGTGTGAATACGGTTTCGCCAACCTCTAATTCTTCAAAGTGCTTTCTGAATACATGTACTTGCTTTTCTTCTTGTGCACCACCCACTTGAAATTGATTAGTCACTTTGCCAATCATAGTAGGGTGGCCTTGGATAGCCGTTCTTTGTAAGTAATGGAATACACCTCTGACTCCTCCCATCTCTTCGCCACCTCCAGCTCTACCAGGCCCACCATGAGATAATAAAGGCATTGGAGATCCATGACCCGTGCTTTCTTTTGCAGACTCCGTATTAAGAAAATGAATACGTCCATGGTAGGCCGCACTTTCTACCATATAGGTCTTTGCCGTTTTAGGGTCGGAAGTTACTATGGTACTGACCAAAGAACCTTTTCCTAATTTAGTCAGATGAATGGCATCTTCGATTTTCTTATAGGGCATCAAAGTACTGACTGGTCCAAATGCCTCTACTTCATGACTCACTTTATTTTTACGTGGCTTTGGATTTAGAAGGAGAGTAGGTTGTATAAAGCAGCCTTGCTTCTTATCCGCGCCTATTACTTTATAGCGATTGTTACCTCCGTAAACAACTTCACAGTTTTTGGAAAGTAATTCTACATTTCTTTTTACCGCTTCTACTTGTCCTTTAGAAACCAATGAGCCCATGCGTACAGACTCTTCAAAAGGATTACCAATACTTACTTTTTTTAATTGTGCTATCAAAGCTTTTTGTACATCCTCCATATATTTAGAGGGTACAATTATTCTTCTTATAGCAGTACACTTCTGACCTGCTTTGACAGTCATTTCTTTTCGTACTTCTTTAATAAAGATATCGAAATCTGCAGTGCCTGGTGCCGCATCAGGTGCTAGCACTGCCGCATTAAGGCTATCGGCTTCCATATTAAAATGGACTGCATTATCGATGATGCTGGGTAAAGTTTTTAGCTTCTTTCCCGTACTCGCAGAACCTGTGAAAGTAACTACATCTTGAGATTGAACATGATCAAGAATCCCTACACCTGACCCGGAAACCAATTGAAAGGCACCATCTGGAAGGGTTTTTGACTTGACAATATCCTTTACCATTTCATAGGTCAAGAAAGAAGTGATTTCAGAAGGTTTAACTACAGCTGGCATTCCTGCTAATAAGTTCACTGCAATTTTCTCTAACATCCCCCATATTGGAAAGTTGAAGGCATTGATGTGAACTGCGACTCCTTGTTTTGGAACCATTACATGATGTCCAATGAAGGTGCCTCCTTTAGACAGATTGGCAGCTTCACCTTCCGTATAAAAGGTTTCATTAGGGAATTTTTTGCGCAAACTCGCGTATGCGAATAGATTACCTATTCCACCATCTATATCTATCCAACTGTCTGTCTTAGTAGCACCTGAAAGAAAACTAATAGGATAGTATTTTTTTCGAATACCATGAAGGTGTAAAGCGAGTGCTTTTATCATTCTGCCACGTTCATGAAAGGTCATCTTTCTTAAAGCTGGACCTCCAGTCTCTCTTCCATACTTTAACACAGCTTTGAAATCTACCTCATCAGAGCTGCAGCTAGAGATAGTAGTACCATCTACAGCGTTGATTTGAAGTAATCCGTCTTTTTTATGCTTTACCCATTTTCCTAAGATATAGTTGGGTTGTTTGATAAGTTTTGTCATGATGTTAGCTATATAATAAAATGAATTTCAAACTGAGCTACAATATCAAGAGAAATCGATAAGTCCTGAAGCTCAAAGAGAGGTCAAATTTAACTAGAATGTGCCTACTCCGGTTAATATAATTCCTTTTTTTTAAGCTAGTGGTAGAAGTGATAAGAGCCGCGACAAATAGCTTATGAAGGAATGCATCGTGAAGGATGAGCTTTAAGCGAATACTAGCGAGGTATATCCTGAATAGCTATATGTAAGGTGAATATAAACGGATGACACGGCTGCAGCATGGGTGTCGTGAGGGAAGGAGGCTTGGCGCTCATGATGTAGAGCTCCTAAGTACTAAATAAAAAGAAATTTGCTGCAAAACATAGATAAGGCATGACGCTTTATCTCATTAAGAAAAAGAGGGGAAGTTCGGTGAGTCGAACCCAGGATTATAATTATTAATTGAAGAATCATTATCATTAGCTAAAAAGATAGGCTGTTTGGGTCCTTTCTCTTTAAATTTTCTAACGTTCTCGTCTTCAATTATTTTGAATGGATTTTTTCCAGTCATAAACAATTTGATGCTTTTGTGCTTCTGCTATGTTTTGAGTCAACTTCGAACATTTATAATAACAAAAAATGAACCTTTTGGCGATCTTTGTATTTTTCTCCACTCGCTGATGCTAAGGCATCACCAAGTCTCTAAAAAGTGCAAATCTCATCCAAAATATCCTATTTTTGGAATATTCTTACTTCTCGGAGTGGATTCAAGTATTAAACGAAGATAATGTTCATCTCATTTTAAATAATTCAAAAAATATGCTAAATGGCTTGTATGTCAAGTAACAATATATTTTTTAATCACTTTATTGTTAAGACTCTCAATTATGAAAATAGTATCACTTTTTCACTTCATTCCAAGTGTTAAAAAGTGATTCTTGCTTTGGTCTATCTGGGTCTATTTTTTTTAAAGGCTCACATTCTACAAGGGTTTCAAAGCATTCTTTGGGTAACTTTTGATACAATTTTGTACCCTTAGTTTTCCAAGAAATCATTTCATCCGACACTTTTTTTATCACTTTACTGGGATTTCCAACGACTAAGGATCTTTCTGGAATAATGGTATCTGCTTTTATGAAACTTAGTGCTCCTATGATGCATTCCTTCTCGACAATTACATTATCCATAATGACGGTATTCATCCCAATTAGACTATTCTCTCCAATAATTGCGCCATGAATAATAGCCCCATGTCCTATATGCGCGCCTTTCTTAAGTCTTACTTCTACACCTGGAAACATATGAATAGTACAATTCTCTTGGACGTTACATCCATCTTCAATGACTATTCCACCCCAGTCACCCCTAATAGCAGCTCCTGGGCCGATGTAGACATCTTTCCCTATAATCACATTACCGGTAACGGCTGCTAAGGGATGCACAAATGAAGATTCATCAACTACGGGCTTGAACCCTTTAAATGCGTAAAACATATCCAAGTTTAATAAAAAAAGCGGTATCAATTATAGTTGATACCGCTTTTTCATAGTAATAAAATTTATTTATTAGTCGCTTGAAAGTACAGCAAGTAATCTTAATACTTCATAGTATAACCATACTAGTGTAACTATTAGACCCATAGCACAGAACCATTCCATATACTTCGGAGACTTGAACTGTGCAGCCTTGTCAAAATTGTCAAAATCTACAAGTAATCTTAGCGTGGCCACTGCAATAAATACAATGCTGATACCTATTCCAATCATACCTCCTTCATGTAAGTAAGGTACGCTGATTCCAAAAAAGGAGAGTACAAAATTCAATCCATAGACCAAGAAAATGGCACCACATGCCATGGCAATTCCTGCTCTGAATTTTTGAGTTACTTTTATAATTCCTGATTTATAAATGAAAAGCATCATAAATAATAGAGCTATTGTAAGAGATACCGCTTGAAAAATAAGCCCTGTTGATTCAGCTGCATACATATAGGAGATGGTACCGACGAATAGACCTTCTAATAGCGCATATAAAGGTGCTAGCCAAGAAGACTTATCTGGATTGTAATTCGCATACATTACTACCCCTATGCCGCCAAACATACCCACGTACAGAAATATTTGATTTGGAATTGTATAACTAAATAGGGTTGTTACCATCATTAAACTCAATAAAATGAAGGTTTTGTTGATAGCTCCCGTGATAGTCATTACCTCTCCTGAACGCGTAATCATGTCCCCGTCAAGAACATCCGTTTGAGAGTTATTTCGCATTTTTTCCTCGTTAAACATTGGGTTTGAGGATTTTAAAAAATTTCTTCTAGCCATTCGATATTATATTTTATTCTCTTTTAAGACGATTGTATTACTAATAATAGTACAAAATAGGCAATTAAAATAAAAAAAGGGAGCTTTTGCTGCATTCATCAGCGAAGGCTCCCTTTTTAAGCTTGAATTGTATTAATTATTCTTCTTCTTCTTCTTCTACAGAAATATTGTCGATTTTATCCACAGCGATTGCCGTCTCGATAGCATGTGCAAAAGAACCATCATTTGATGTCTTTTCTATATTTACTGTCGCAGCTTCTTTCACTTCTACTTTTATAGCTTGTTCAACAACTTTTGCTTCAGCATCAGGTGCAGCATTCTGGACTACTGGAGTTGGAGTGGCAGGCTTTACTTTAGCAGCGGTCAAAGCCGATCCTAAAGCCGTCAGCTTATCTGCATCTTGTTTTCTCGCGGCTTGCGCAGATTTGATGTCTTCTGCAATTTTGCTCTTTATCTCCTTTTCTGCTTCCTTTTTAGCTTCTTTTCTCTTCAAATTGGCCAATTTGACATCTAGCTCTGCTTTAGTTTTCTTCATATCCGTTAACTTCTCGTCTTTCGACCGAATACGCTCTTTAATCATTGCCAATTTCGCTTCTCTTAATTGAGCCTCTAATTGACCACCATTACTGATTCTTTTATTTTGAAATTCTAAGTCCTTCTTATCACGATTGATAGATCTTTCCATCTTTTCCATTGCATTAATCAATCCATCGTATCTCTTTTGTAATCGATCAGAAGCCCCACCACCATTGCTAGCATTAGGTCCATACTTCTTGTCTTTTACTTTTTTAAAGGCACCGTCCAGTTTATTCCAGATTTGTGCTCTATCATCCTTAGTAAACTTGCTATCCTTAAATTCATTTTGGATATCCTTAAGTTCATTGAATAGCTTGTTAAGTCTTCCACCTTCGACTTGGTTTTCTATTTCATCTAGCTTTTCCATGAAGGTTTTCTTTAGTTCTGCAGAAGCAGATCTAAATTCCTTGTCTAAAGCAGATCTCATTTTCTTGAGGGCATCAAACACCTCATTGGTAGAAGATCTGAGATTTTCAGAGTGATTTCTTAATAAACTTCTGTCTCTGATTTGATCTTGTACTTTGTTCCAGAATCCCTTGAGTTCGTCGAATACGTCTCCACTAAATGCAGACATACTGTCTACCTTAGTTTTGATGTCTCCTAATTCATTCTCGTAAAGATCATGTAACTTATATGATAAGACAACAACAGGCCATTCTGTTTTACATCTTCTTAGAATATCAGAACCCTTATATACCTTTAGGTTGTCTGGTAATATACTTTCTGATATGGAAAGAGGCCTGTCTATTTTAATTGCGGACTCAGGTAAAACTACCTCTTCATTTTTCTTCCATTTGTTGATAAGATCGCCTTCTAGCTGATCAGTGACGTCTTTGTCCGGAATACTCCAGATTTCTACTTTATTTTCTTTTGGCTTCAGTTCTAGAGTACAAAGAAGTTTTTCTTCTTTTTCATTGGTTGCCCCAATTACAATCTTGGTATTCATAATATTACTTTGTAGTTATTATTCTATCTATTTCTATGTATTAATCTATGCTGTGACGCCCACTAAGTCATGAGCGACTAAGAATTCTGCAATTTGAACAGCGTTTGTAGCTGCTCCTTTCCTTAGGTTATCAGAAACTATCCAAATATTGAGCCCATTTTCAATAGACTCATCTCTTCTGATCCTCCCCACAAACACTTCGTCTTTCCCTTTAGCCATTAACGGCATAGGATAGATATTGTTTTGGACATCGTCCTGCAAGACCAGTCCTGGTGTCTTTGAAATGAGATTTTTAATATCCGCTACTTCAAATTTGTCCTTTGTTTCAATATTAACGCTTTCTGAATGCCCCCCGTCTACTGGTACTCTTACTGCTGTTGCTGTTATAGCAATATCTTGATCTCCAAGAATTTTTCTAGTTTCATTGACTAGTTTTAATTCTTCCTTGGTATATCCATTATCATAAAAAACATCACAATGAGGTATGCAGTTTTCAAAAATAGGGTGGGCATATGCCATTTCTCCACTATCCATCTTTCCGTTCTCTTTCTCTTCGTTATATTGGTTAACTGCCTTTACGCCCGTTCCAGTAAAAGATTGATAGGTACTGATAACTAATCGCTTAAGACCATATTTGTTGAAAATGGGGTTTAAAGCAGCCACCATTTGAATTGTAGAACAGTTTGGATTGGCTATGATTTTATCATCAGTAGTAAGTTCACTAGCATTTATTTCAGGTACCACCAATTTTTTGTTTGGATCCATTCTCCATGCTGAAGAGTTATCTATTACGGTGGTTCCAACATTAGCAAAGCGAGGAGCCCATTCTTTAGATATAGATCCTCCTGCTGAAAAAATGGCTATGTCTGGAGCAGCTGCAACGGCTTCCTCCATTCCGATGATTTTATATTCCTTTCCTCTGAATTCGATAGGTTTACCAACAGAACGCGCAGACGCTACGGGTAAAAATTCATCAATTTCAAAATTTCTTTCTTTAAGCACTTCTCTCATTACCGTGCCTACTAATCCGGTTATACCTATTACGGCTAATTTCATTTTCTTATTTTTATTAATCTTTTACTCATAAACCCACACTTGGGTTTAAAATCAGGGTAAAGTTATTATATATTTAATGCAAAAACAGCCTCTTAATTTCATTAAATCTCTATTTTTAAGTCCATTTTACGTTTTATGATGAAATTTTCCTTCTACGGCTTTCTTTTGCTGCTTTTACTCTCCACCCGGACAGGCTTTGCACAGTTTATAGAGGGTTTTGATGATGGTGAATTTACCTCTAATCCAGCCTGGTCTGGAAATACAGATTTATTTATTGTGAATGCAGATTCAGAATTGCAACTAAATGATGAAAACGTAATCCAAAATGAGGCGTATTTATCCGTTGCAGCTACTACGGGTTTAGAAACTAATTGGACTTTTAGTGTTAGCTTAGATTTTTCTCCTTCTGGTTCTAATTTTTGTCGTGTTTATCTCAATTCAAATCAAGAAGACCTCACTCAATCCTTGAATGGATATTTTGTTCAAATTGGTGGTGTCAGTGGAGATCAAGATGCTGTGGAACTAGTTAGGCAAAATGGAACTAGCACAACTACTTTAATATCTGGAATGTCTGGAGCTGCAGCTACTGACCCCGTCAATGTTAGTGTAGCAGTGAGCCGAGACAATGCAGGAGAATGGAACCTACAAGTGGACTATACTGGTGGACAAAATTTTGTGGACGAAGGCTCCGCAATGGATATTAGTTTTGAGATGGGACAGTTTTTTGGTTGGGTCTGCAACTATACAAGTAGCAGATTTGATGCGTTCCGAATGGATAATATTACAATTGATCCTATTATCCAAGATGTAGATCCTCCCGCAATAGAAAATGTAACCGTAGTTAGTAGTAATCAAATCGAGGTGACTTTTAGTGAAGCCATCAATTTCAATCTTGTTGATGAGAATAATTTCCAATTGGATAATGGAATTTCAATTACAGATATTGGCCTAGGAGCCGCCCCAAATATTGTTGAGATATTAATCGATCCAAGCTTGACAAATCAAACCACCTATACGCTAACGGCACAAAACATTTCTGATCTGTTGGGTAATATTTTAGCAAGTCAAGAAATCAGTTTCACTTTTATAGAAACAATAATTGCCCAAGAGTTTGACATACTTATCAACGAATTCATGGCAGACCCTACTCCCCAGGTTGGACTACCTAATGCTGAATACATAGAACTGTTCAATAACAGTAGTGCTGCATTTAATCTTAGTGATTATATGATTTCCAGCGGAGGGACACCCCAAGTTTTACCTGAATTTTTATTAGAATCTGGAGAATTTGTTGTGATTACGGACGAAGACGAAAGTGCCAATTTTGAAGTTTTCGGTGAGGTGTTAGGATTAACCTCATTTCCATCTTTGTCCAACGCTGGAGATGAAATCCTTTTACAAGATTTAGACGACAATGTAGTCCATCAAATCAATTATACTTTAGATTGGTACCAAGACTCAAGTAAAGAAGACGGAGGCTTTAGTATAGAAGCTATCAATCCAGCACAAGCTTGCAAGCAGATGGCAAATTATAGAGCCTCTGAGAATTTGAGTGGAGGTACTCCTGGCAATAGTAATTCTGTATTAGACGCGGCAGTGGATGATGTAGCACCTACTTTGCTTAATATTTTCACCCTAAATAGTACAGCTCTATTGCTCACTTTCGATGAGCCTTTAGATGAGTTTGGAGCAGAAGAAATTCTCAATTATGTACTGACAATGGGATTGTCGGTTCAGAGTGCTACTTTACAAACAGACAAATCGCAGGTGCAATTAGAACTGGCCAATGAAATTCAAACAGGTGAAATACTAGGGCTACAATTTCAAAATATCTCTGATTGCTTGGGGAATAATGCAGCCCTCTCAGACACTTTGTTTTTTGCAATTCCTGAAATTCCCAATACTGGTGATCTAATAATTAATGAAATATTATTTAATCCTGTTTCGGGAGGAGCGGACTATGTAGAAATATTTAACCCCACAAATCGGGTATTTAATGTAGCGGATTTGCAGATTGCCAATCTAGATGATGATGTAAATGAAGTAACAGGGTTAGATATTGACTTTTTGATTTTACCTCAAACATATGTTTGCATTTCAGAAGATAGATCACAAACCTTGAGTCAATATCCTGTCGAAGATCCAAGCACTATATTCGAGAATAACTTGCCTCGTTTTGATGATGAGGCGGGCAATGTAACTTTAATAGCCATTCAAAATAATACACCAGTCAATATTGATGAATTTAATTACTCAGAAGATTTTCATACAGGCTTTCTCTCTGATGACAATGGAGTTTCTCTTGAACGCATCAGTTTTGATAGCCCGACAGATATTGGTTCCAACTGGACCTCTGCAGCACAGTCTACAGGCTTTGGTACCCCTGGATTTGAGAATAGTCAGGTGATTGGAAACCCAACGGTTAATACAGGAGACTTTTTCGAAATCATCAATCCTACTTTTAGTCCGGACCAAGATGGATTTAAAGATTTTACGCAGTTGAATTTCACACTGAACCAAGTAGACTACTTTGCCTCCATTACTATCTATGATGATGAGGGTAGAGAAATCACACAATTACTTCCTTTTCAAACAATATCCCCTTCAGGAACGGTCAGATGGGATGGAACAGACTCAGATAATAATGTTGCAGACATTGGAATATACATTTTGTACATCCAATTGATTGATCCAAATGGAAATCAGATGGAATTTAAAGAACCTATTGTGGTTGCGAGAAGGTTGAATTAATTTTAAGAAGGTATTAGGTTTTAAGCACTAATTGTTAGGCTAAATTTCTAACGTCAAGCTACACAAGTTCCTTCAACATCTCCTTAAGGCTATCTCTCCAATACGGCACCTCCAAACCAAAAGCCTCTTTTATCTTAGCCTTATTCAATAAACTAAAGTGTGGACGTTTTGCTGGAGTAGGATACTGCGCAGTTACGATAGGTTGAACATCGCAGTCGATGTTCTTCATTTCAAAAATGGCTTTAGCGAAATCATACCAACTGCATACTCCTTCATTGCTATAGTGATAGGTTGTGTTAAAAGTAGTATCAGACACATCTCCCTTAGACGACATGTGTAAAATATCAAGAATGCTCTTCGCCAAATCTCTTGCGTAGGTAGGAGAACCAATCTGGTCAAAAATCACAGTCAGTTTATCTCTATCCGCTCCAAGGCGTAGCATAGTTTTGACAAAATTATTTCCAAATGAAGAGTAGACCCATGAAGTACGAATAATCATAGTTCGTGGATGTATTTTTTTTATGATATCCTCACCCTCCAATTTGGTTGCGGCATATACACCTTGAGGGTTAGTTTGATCTTCTTCTAGAAAAGGGGTGTTCTGACTATTGTGATATACATAATCCGTTGAGATATGTACTAGAGGTATACTACGTAGAGTACAGGCTTGTGCCAAATGTTTTGCACCGATAACGTTAACGGCTGTCGCTTTATCTTGATCTTCTTCTGCCTTATCAACAGCTGTATAAGCTGCACAATTAATAACATAGGTGATTTCATTTTTATGAAAGAAATCGAATACAGCGTCATTATCTGTAATGTCCAATTCTGTATAGTCAGTAAATAAAAATTCAAAAGGATAGGCGGAGGAGAAATATTTTAACTCCGAACCAACTTGACCATTTGCACCCGTGACAAGAATCATGTGAATTATAATTTGTGTTTTTTTAATGAGATGCTATCGCTTTTCTATGCTCGCCAAAATTAGGCAACACAGTATCTTTCTCAGATAGCACCATATCTTTTTTATCTATACCCCAATCGATATTCAATTTTGGGTCATTATAGATGATTCCACCTTCAGAGGGTTTGTTGTAAAAATTGTCGCATTTGTACGAAAATATCGCCGTCTTAGACAATACCACAAAACCATGTCCAAATCCTCTTGGAACAAAAAATAATTTCTTGTTTTCTTCAGACAGTTCTACCGATACATGTTGACCATAGGTCGGAGAATCTTCACGTAAATCTACTGCAACATCAAGCACACGTCCCTTGATTACTCTCACTAACTTGGCTTGTGCATGCTCACCTGCTTGATAGTGTAAGCCTCTTAAAGTACCACGGCCAGAGAAAGATTCGTTATCCTGAACAAAATCAGCATTTATTCCATGATCTGAATAAAACTGCTTATTGTAGTTTTCAAAAAAATAGCCTCTATGGTCTTCAAATATTTTAGGCTCAATAATCATTGCACCTTTAAGCTTTGTTTCTATGAACGGCATAATATTTTTTATTTACTCTTTGATCTAAAATATATAGCAATAGGCACGCCAGATAGATCAAATGCTTCACGAAGTTGATTTTCTAAATATTGTTTATAACTATCTTTTACATGTTTTGGATAGTTGCAGAAAAAAGCAAACGCCGGAAAATACGTCGGCAGCTGCGTGACATATTTGATCTTGATAAACTTCCCTCTATGAGCAGGTGGCGGGTTACGCTCCATCGCTTCTTGCATCAGTTCGTTTAGTTTAGACGTTGAGATTTTGCGCTGTCTATTTTCGTATACTTGTAGTGCTACCTCTACTGCATTGAATATTCGTTGCTTTTCGAGTACACTGGTAAATATGATAGGCACATCACTAAATGGTGACAAGCGCGCCTTGATTTTAGCTTCTGTATCTCGCAAGGTGTTTGTCTCTTTCGCCGTCAAGTCCCATTTGTTAGCCAGAATTACAACACCTTTATTTCGTTTTATAATCAGAGAAAAAATACTCAAATCCTGGGCATTCATTCCCTCATTCACATCGATCATTAGGATACAAATATCTGCCTCTTCAATGGCATTGATTGCACGCATGACAGAATAAAATTCTAAATCTTCATGCACCTTAGCCTTCTTTCTTAGACCGGCAGTGTCGATCATTAAAAATTCCTTATCAAATTTCTTGTAATGAGAGTGTATGCTATCTCGCGTGGTTCCCGCGATTTTCGTTACGATATTTCTATCCTCGCCTAGCAGTGCATTCACGAAAGAAGACTTACCGACATTAGGTTGCCCAACGATAGCGATTTTAGGTAAACCATCCAGTTCATTTTCGCGCACCTCGATATGGGTCACTGCCTCATCTAACAACTCGCCCGTTCCACTCCCTTGTATGGAAGAAAGGAAATACGTGTTCTCAAATCCTAGACTCCAAAACTCATTCGCATCCATTAGGCGTTGCTGATTGTCGGCCTTATTAACTACCAAGTAGACAGTTTTATCAGATTTGCGCAGCATATTGGCCACCTCTTCATCCAGATCAGTTATACCTGTCGTGACATCCACCATAAATAAAATCACTGTCGCCTCTTGAATCGCAATTTGCACCTGCGAGCGAATCTCTTTCTCAAAGATATCGTCTGTCTTTTTGACAAAGCCACCCGTATCCACTACTGTAAATTCCTTTCCATTCCAGATACTCGTGCCGTACTGACGATCTCTCGTTACACCACTTACGTCATCCACAATCGACTTTCGCTGCCCAATCAGTCGATTAAACAGTGTCGATTTCCCCACATTCGGCCTTCCTACAATAGCGATTATATTACCCATTAGTCTGATTTTTATACGCCGCAAAAGTACACAAATAAGAGCAATATTTCTCGGTACTATTGAAATGAGACCTTAGAGGAGAGACCTTAGAAATTAGACATAAAAGTTGTAATTTCTAACATCTAATATCTTCTTTTTACCCCTTCAATGCTTATGCCCACACTTAAACTTAAATTTATTAGCCCAGCTACGAGTCGCTAAACCATCTGAAACGAGAGTCGGATTATTTTGGATAATCTTGTCTCTCAAGTCTACTAGTTCAGGACGTTGGTATAGCTGATTTACTTTTTGATTAGCAATACTATTTCCACCAGGCTTAGGTTTAGTGATAAACTCAGCGAATACCTCTGCTATATCTTCTCCAGGATTGGTTGCCGCATAGTTAGACACAAATCTATCTGAATATCTATTGTACAAGTCTTCACCACCTTGACCATCTTGAAGCTCATGAGCGATATCAGCCCAGCCTAGTTCATATAATTGATTAATATAGGAGTTGTCATTTGAGCAACCTTCTCCAGTATGATAGGCAGGGCAATTATTCTGATTCACGTTAACCTGCGTTTCATTAAGTGTTAAGACATGACCGTATTCATGAACAGTTAAGTAAGTGAAGAAATTTGAAAAATCAATGTCCTCTATGTTTTGAGCTTGTTCTATGGCCAGGCCCATTTTCCATTGACTAAGATTGTTTTCATCTAATGGCTCCACATATCCCGCCAAGTCGTTTGCACCATAGAATACTTCAAATTCTACAATTCTGTTTCTGTTTTCTTCGGGGATAAGCTTTGTATAAAACTCCCACATTTGCATGTGCTTTGCCACATCAGTTTGATAAGCAATAAGGTTTGAGCTGACAGAGAAGTCTCTGATTTTACTTATTTCATTGCCATTGACAAGATATAAAGTAAGCGCTCCTTCGACCCCCAAGTTATCCTCTTCCCCGAAACCTCCGTTATTACCTTCTTCTCCAAAACCTCCTTCTTCATAAGTGTCTACGTCATCATAGAACTCATCTTCAAAGTTACAGGAAGCGAATACAAATAAACTGCTGATAAAAATTAAATACTTGATAGACATAATGATATGTTTTAGTAGGTTAAATAATTAGGCAATCATTTATCTTCTTACAAGATTCTAGATGCCCCATATGTTCAGTAAGTAATTTTTCTGCTCGATAATTAAGATTTTAAGATTTGTATGAACTTGTAAGCAATATAGATTGATTAAGAGGTTCCATTTTGGGATTTAATAGCAAGTGGTGTTTTTTTTATACGAAAGGCAAGATTTGTTATACTTCTTTTTTTCCTCCTACGGAGGTAATTCATCAATTACAGACCAAAGCCCTTTTTTGGACAAAGGGTAGTAGCAGTGGACGACGAAGGAGTCCAGCCTAAAAGGCCAAGCTGCGAATGACCTGGTCACGTGATGAGCATGGCCGTGGGCGGCATTGTATGGTAGCCAGTAGAGACGGATTGCTATCCGTCCGCGCAGGCCCAAATCACGTGATGGCCCATAATAAACCGTAAAATGTAAAACCGCAAAATGTAAAAGGGAAAAAACCGTAAGTGCGAATTGCATTTGCCCCGAAATGCGAAACCCAACAAATATACCGCAAAATGTAAAAGTGCAATCAATAGCTAAAAGCATTTTCCCTATCTTTACACCATCATAAAACATCTATGCATAAATCAGGCTTCGTAAATATTATCGGTAACCCGAATGTAGGCAAATCCACTTTGGTTAATATCTTGGTTGGAGAGCGTATGGCTATAATCTCCGCTAAGCCTCAGACTACCCGTCATCGTATGATCGGTATAGTCAATGGAGAAGACCATCAAATAGTTTTTTCTGATACACCGGGGATTATCAAAGAGCCCAACTATGCGATGCAGAGCAATATGAATCAATACGTATTCAATTCATTTGACGATGCAGATGTGGTATTATTCATGACGGACATGGTTGAGGAATATGATGAAGACCATCCACTGATAGGACATCTGGCAAAAGCTAAAGTACCTCTCTTTTTGATTATCAATAAAACGGACTTATCCGATCAAGCAGGGGTGATGAAGAGGATTCAACTGTGGCACAAGCGTCTGGACAATATTGTAGAAACTATTCCTGTGTCGTCTCTCAATAAAGTCAACACGGATATCATAAGTGGATTGATAGTGAAGTATCTCCCTGAAGGACCAGCTTATTATCCAAAAGATCAACTCACGGATCGCTCGGAAAGATTCTTTGTCAACGAAATCATTCGAGAAAAAATATTACTGCTATATAAGCAGGAGATTCCTTACTCCGTAGAAGTCGTTACTCAATCTTTCAAAACAGGAAAAACCAAAAGGGGAGAAGCGTTAGTGAAAATATACTCCTATGTATATGTCATGCGGGAATCTCAAAAAGCCATCATCATTGGAAAACATGGGGTGGGAATCAAAAAGTTAGGTGAGCAATCTAGAAAAGACATTGAAAAATTCTTAGGCAAAAAAGTATTCCTTGAGCTGACTATAAAGGTTAGAGAGAATTGGCGAAATGATGAAAAGAGTTTGAAGCGATTTGGGTATTAAGCTAGGCTGTTGTCTGTTATACTCAAAAGAAAGTGGTTTGGGACTTTTCTACTATTTCTTTTGCCCACTATCTTCGTTAAAAAACTTCACCAATGCTGAGGCATTGCTTCACTTTTTTGCCTCGATATTGACCAAAATAAAGCCGTATAAATTGTCCCAAACCGATTTCCATTGAGTATAGCAGTTAGCAAGAAGGTAACTGAAGTATGTTATCTTTTGAATAGTTTACCCTTGATATGATCTTTTAAGAAAGCTTCTTTATAGGTATTGCTCAGAGTTAGTTCGTCCTTACCTACCATAACACTGTCTAAATCAATAGAAGAAATTTGATCTACATTTACAAGATAGGACTTGCTGATTCTAGCAAAAATAGATTTAGGCAATTGCTTAAAAATAGTCTTGATGTTGAGTGCTGTCATGAATTTATCTTTTTGTGTGAATAGCATGACATAGTCCTTCATCCCCTTAATGTACAGCACTTCTGAGAATAGAAGTTTGACATACTTTCTATCCGATTTGATATAAAAATAATTGTCAGTGATATTGTTTATTTCCGCTTTTTTAGATTGCTTATATTCTTGGACCTTTGTGGCTGCTTTGTAGAAACGCTCCATTCTAATGGGCTTAAGCAGATAGTCTACTACGTCTAGTTCGAATGCTTCTAGAGCAAATTGTGGGTACGCTGTAGTTAGGATGATTTGTACATTGATTGGTTTTGATTTGATATATTCTAGACCATTTAATCCTGGCATTTCTATATCTAAAAAAAGAAGATCTATATTATTGGAACTCAGAAAAGCATCCGCTTGGATTGCATTTGGAAATTGACCAACTAGGTCTAACCATGGAATGTCTTTGATGAGTAATTCTATGCCTTTGCGCGCCAGCGGTTCGTCATCAACAATAATGCACGAAATATTATCCATATCTAATATTGAGATTTATTTTATAAGTGTTATCATTCTCTAAAATAGTAAAGTTATGCTTATCTGGGAATAAAAGCTGGAGGCGTTTCTTTAAATTATCAAGACCAAAACCACTGTATTCGTCATCATTGATGAGGCCAGACCTTACACCAATAGAATTTTCTATATCAAAAGACAATTGATTGTTTTTGTATTCCCATTTCATTTTAATCCATTCTTTTTCAGAATTTACTTGGGAGGAGTGCTTACATGCATTCTCTATCATTGGTAGATAGAGCATCGGTGGAATGCCGACCATTCCAATGTTACCGACAACTACTATATCTACATTTAGATTGGTCCTACGCATCAGTTCAAAGTCAACATATTGGCGCAAAAATTCAATTTCCTTTTTGAGTTGTACGGTCTTTTTACCTGCTTCATAGGTTTGATAACGCATCAGATCACTCAATTGCAAAATGGAATCTGGTGCTTTTGCAGGTTCCTCTTTTGATTGCACATAAATGTTGTTTAGCACATTAAACATGAAATGAGGATTGACCTGCTTTTTTAAAATGCTTTTTTCTACTTCATGGTTTATGGACTGCAGTTCATTTAGTTCTTGTAGCCGTAAAAAATTGATTTTGGATATCTTAATGGCAACAGCCATGCTTAACATTCCCGCAGTTATGAAAGTGCTTATAATCAATATGGTCACCAATTCTCTTGTAGGCATCGGTTCAAATGGGATAAGATTGGTTAGCGCGGTATTTAACAATAAGGTGAAAATAGTCCAGATAATATATTGGCTGAATTTATTTTGATTAAAGTATTTAGGAATAAGGTAATAAAGATTGAAATACACCAATAGGACATCTATTATTATTAAAAGAGAATAAATGTCAAATTCCATTTCCTCTGATAAGCCGATTAATGCGAGTATCTCATCCAAAAAAATGAATAGCCAGAAAAGAATGTGTCTAAGCAGCCAGTATTTATCACTGTAAAAAAAATCTTTAAAGCTCATATTGAATCTATCTATTGGTGATGATACAAAAATAGGTACTACTATCCTTGTTCGCCAATAAGGAAGTATAATAAAAACCCCATTTGGTATAAAAATTAGAAGACTTACTATAAACTCGAAATATTCAGCTGCTATACTCCTTTATATTTGACTTATCAAAATAAATATATATGATTTTAGACGCTACTTTATTTTTTCATCAACTAAAAAATTCACCAATTATGAAAGTACGAATGAAGTTAATTTTCGGAGTTTTAATGGCTTGCATATTATTTTCATCTTGCCAACAAGATAATAATTTGATTTTACCAGCTGACGAATTTGCTACAGAGCAAAATGAGATTTATCCAGAGAGCCATCGTTCCTGCGGATTGGAAGAGAAAATGTTGAGTTTAATGCAAGATCCGAACTATGCAAAAGCGCATGAAGCAAAGTTTGTCAAACTAAACAAAGCCATTGAGAAAGTTGAGAGTAGAGCTAGTTGTGCAAATCCAGTTTTAGTACCCATCGCTGTACATTTTCAAGGGGTAACAAATCCAGACGTAGCCTGTCTTGTTGCCCTTGCACAAACTCAAATAGATGTAATCAATGAAGATATAAGTGGCACGAATTCGGACATTTCTAAATGGACTACACAGGCGGCAAACAACTTTCCTGGTGTGTCCAACGGAGAAGCTTGTGTAAATTTTTGCATCGCAACTAAGAATCATCCTTCAGGGTATGGTTTATCAGAAGGGAGTCCAGCAGTTACAATTAATAAAACTACTGGGGATACGGATAATAACTGGAGTGGCTATATCAATATTTTTGTACAACCTAATACCGGATTACTTGGATATTCTCCCTTAGGAGGTTCAGGAAATGGAGATGGTGTAGTGGTGGATGCGGCGGCTTTTGGAAAAGGAAGTGGATGCGGAATAGTAAGTCCAAATGCTCCTTTCAATCTAGGTCGAACGCTTACCCATGAACTAGGGCACTATCTTTTGCTTGACCACATCTGGGGTAATGGTTGTAATGTAGACGATGATGTAGCAGATACACCAAATCAAAACAACGAATACTATGGTTGTCCAGGTTCCAATTCTTCATCTTGTGGCTCAACGGATATGCATATGAGCTATATGGATTATGTTAATGACGCTTGTATGTATATGTTTTCAGCGGGCCAAACAGCAAGAATGGAAGCCTACATTGCTTCTAATTTAAGCAATGTAACGAGCAACGCATCAAATGTTTGTGGGATATCTAATCCTGGTGGTGCAACAGGAGGCGGAAGTACGGGAGGCACTGGAGGAGGTACCACAGTAGTGTGTACTCAACCTGCCCAAGCTACGGTATCTAATATTCAAGCTACTTTGGCTTCTATGTCTTGGACTGCCATAACTGATGCGATCCAATACCAACTTAGAATTAGAGCAGTTGGCTCAAGTGCGTGGAATACTCAAAATACAAATACACCATCCTTGACTGTACAGAATCTCGCTGCCAATACGACTTTTGAATTCCAGATTCGCACGCAATGTGTTCAAGGTTGGACAGCTTACAATACTATAGCTACTTTTAGCACGCTTGAGATTCCAAGCAACTGCGACAAACCAAATAGCAGTAATGTTCAAGTTCAAGGTACAAATGCAGCTACTGTTACTTGGGAGGCATCATCAGACGCCATAAGATATAGAATCAGATATAGAGCTTCAGGAACATCTAGCTGGACTGCTACGAATGTTACCAGTCCTTCAAAAAGCTTGAGCAATTTATCAGCAAATACTACTTACCAGTATCAAGTAAGAACACTTTGCCCAAGTGCGTGGACCGCATGGACTACTACAAAGTCGTTTACTACGGAAGTTGAAAGCAACAACGATTTAAGCATTATCGTGAAGCTAACTCTAGATGCTTACGGTTCAGAAACCAGCTGGGAGCTTGTGGATGATTATGGTGATCGTGTAAAAACTTTTGGACCATTCTCAGATGGAACGGAAGGTGCTATAAAAACCAAAACACTAGTTTTAGAAGAGGGCTGTTATACACTATATCTTGATGATAGCTATGGAGATGGTATTTGTTGTGCATATGGAGATGGGTCTCTAGATATCTTATTCGAGGGTCAAGTGGTTGGAGGTTCAGATGGCAGATTTGGATATTATGATGAGATTGAATTCTGTATATCTGAGGATGGCGTAGAAATTAATGCTCAAAGAAAAGATGAGAATAATAAATTGAATGATACTAAGCCTGATTCTAAGGCATAGTAATGTGTCAAAGATATTTCTTTGAAGTTTGGCTTGTAATCTGTTGATTCAGATTGCAAGCCTTTTTTATTTGAAACACTAAAAAGTAAGTTGCTTGGTAGTATTATTCATTATGCTCTCTAATACCTGAATCAATTGCTTAGGTTTATACCTCCTCCAATTGACATCATTGAGTTTCTCTCCGATATTCGCGTAATGATGAATCCTGGTGGCTACCATTTCATCTTCAACATGATTGTGTATGTTGAGAAAGCACATCCACCCATTAGATTCCTTGATATCATCAAACCACTCTTCATAGTAGCAATTATCAGATCCATGGAAGTTGAGTACATTTTCACAAATGAGCACATACTTGTCAATATCAAATCGCGCTAGATCGTCAATAACTTCACGTTTTAGAAACATGACGTCATTATTGAGGGTATCATTCCATTCCCCTATGAGTTCTATGATGGCAAACTTCTCATCATAGTCAACAAACAATATTTTCATGTAAAGAGTAGGAGAGCCAAACTCATCCCACTGTGGATGAATAAAGTAATTGTATACCTTTTTTTTAAAGACAAATTCATCATACATACGACCATGAAACGGAGAATTGGTATCCTCCGAAGCCACATAATGGTCCCGCCATTTATAATATGGTTCTATATCATGCATTTTAGCAAAAAGTCTTTAAGCTCAGTATATATAAAGCGAATAACATGCCTTAAAAGTAATGCTTTAATTTTAAATCTACTTTATCCTTATCTTTGCCTGAAAGTCGTAGACTATATAAATAGGATATTTAAATGCTGAAAGTTTATTTAACGGGAACAGAATCAAGTGGTAAGACTACATTGGCTATAGCCTTGTCAAAGCACTATGGCTGCCCTTGGGTGCCTGAGTACGCTCGTCAGTATTTAAATGAAAGAGGGGGGATGTATGAATATGAGGATTTAGAGATGATAAGCTCTGGCCAATGGGAATTAGAAGCTCAATTCGCAAAAGCTACACCTCTAAAACTAATACTAGATACCGATCAGCTCGTTCTATATATTTGGTCTCAACATAAATACAATCGAGTATCGCCAATTATTGAGTCCAGATTGAAGGCCCAAAAAGGAGGTCTTCATTTGCTCTTTCGTCCTGATATAGCATGGGAGGCTGATCCACTTAGAGAGAGTCCAAAGGATAGAGAGGCACTTTTCGAAAAATACAAAGCTGCCATGGAGGCCTACGACTTAGAGTATTCGATAGTGAATGGACAAGGCGAAAAGCGTTTGCACGCTGCCATTGAAGCAATCGAAGCGTATTAATATGCCTTTTTCAAGCCCCTATTAATGGATTATTTCCAAATCCATGGGTGTTTAAGGAATTTTAGTCGATAAATTAAGACGATGCACGGGGATTGTCTTATCTTTATAGTCAGTTACTGATATCATAAAAAATAATATTATGGGATTTTTCAAGGATATTAAGAATTTACTTTGGGCTAGCAAATCAGTAGGAAAGCATGCTGCTGAAAAAGGTATTGAGCATGGTAAAGAAGTCGGTGGAGAGTTATTAGATGATGCAAAAGGTATGGCTACAAATATTGGCGGAAAGCTTAAGGATAAAGCGGGAGATGCATTGAGTTCTGCTAAGGAACTGACCAGTGATGCCTTCGATATGGCTAAAGATACTGCTGGAAAAATGGTAGATAAGGCAGAAGATTTAGTGGAAAGCGCAAAAGAAACAGGATCGGATATGATAGATAAAGCGAGCGAGAAGGCTACTGATGCAGTGGATGCAACTAAAGATGCTGCCTCTAAGGTGACGGAGAAAGCTGCTGGAGCAGTGGATGTTACCAAAGATGCAGCAGCGAAGGTGACAGAAAAAGCTGGCGATGCTGTAGAAGGCGCAAAAAATATGGCCGCTAATACTGTGGATAGTACCGAAGAAGCTATGAAAAATTTGACCGATTCGGCTGCTGATGGAGTGGATAGCGCCAAAGACTTAGGTGCTGATTTGATGGATGATGCTGAAGATGCAGCGAAATCAGGAGTAGAAGGAGGTAAAAATGTAATAGAAAAAATAGGCGGAGATGTTTTAGCAGCGGGGGCTATAGCTTTAGGAAAGACGGGTGAAATTGCAGAGAACCTTGGAAGCAAAGTATTAGAGAAAGGAGATGAGCTATATGAAAAAGGAAAGGATATGTCAGGAGGACTGGGAGATGATATGAGTAATATAGGCGATAAGATTTTGGATAAAGCAAAAGAAATAGGGGGAGATTTAAAGGATAAGGGAGAAGCATTGATAGATAAAGCCAATAAAGTGGCAAGTGGAGAAGAAGAAATGAAGAGTTTGTCTGATACAGTAAAGGAGATGGGAGAGAAATACAATAAGCCTACTGAATTTTCAGACAAAATGGGTTACGAAAATGCTAAGGGAAGTTTGTTAGAAGGAAAAGATGATTTCTTTGATAAGATGTCTAAATACGCTGATGGAGAGTATAACGCATTTGATGGGGATAAACTAGACGATGCGAAAAACGATGTAGTCGAAAAGTCAAATGACTTATTCAAAAATACCGAAGAGGTACTGGGTGAGAATGAAGAGGATGATGCGTAGCAGATAGATTTAAGCCCAGGTGGTGGAATTGGTAGACACGCCAGCTTGAGGGGCTGGTGCTCGCAAGGGCGTGCAGGTTCGACTCCTGTTCTGGGCACATATTTTGATTATTATAAAGCAGACTTTACCTGATTGAGCTATTTCAGTCAGGTTTTGTTCTTTTATTGAGTTTATAAACTAAGGATTATGACTAAGTATTTTTGGATAGTAATTACTAGCTTTATTTTATGTGCTACTTGTCAAGGACCAGATGGATCGGGTGACTCTGCTGCTAAATTGTCTAAGGCGAAAGATGCAAGCCCGAAGGTGGTTTACAATAAGCCTGTAGATACAAAAAGACCTATTGAGGGCGCTATCCAAATCGAAATCAATCAAGTAGAAGCTGCCACTGGTGAGGAAGCATGTGTGTCCTTATCAGCCAAAAATTTCAATAATATTCTTGGTATCCAGTATAGCATCCAGTTTGATCCAGCACAACTTAAATATAAGGAGAGTCGGAACTTTGGGTTGCCTAGCCTTAGTTTGGGCAATTTTGGTGCAACCAAGGCAGGAGAAGGAAGTATCAATTTTCTCTGGTTTGATATGAATGTCAAAGGGGTTTCAATACCAGACAACAAGATACTTTATGATCTATGCTTTGATGTTTTGGCCAAAAAGAGTACTAGCTGTTCTATCAGTATTACAGGCAAGCCTACCAAGATAGAGATAGTTGGACCCAATAAAACCAAGCTTGCTCTAGAATCAAAAGTTGGAAAAATAAATGTGAAGTAAATTGTTGTCTATTGATTATCAATCAGATACAATAAGACATGTAAAAATAAATATATTTTATTATTTTTTTTCAAGTCACAAATTGCATTGGTTTGTCAAAAAGTGAAGCTTTCTAAAAAAGTAAATGCAAAATCAGATTGTCGTTTTAGAAACAGATTTAACCATTCCTTTTCCCTTCCTTACCGTTGCCTAAAAGAGCCAAATTTGTGATTCGACTTGGCCCATGTTACATGCTTTTCTTCTGTCGTCACACTAATATTTTTCAGGTCTTTTGATTAAGCATCATTTGGTACATATTTGTAATGCGAACTACATAACAAGCAAAATTGTGATGTTTTTCAAAAACCATTTTACACACTATAAACCACCCAATATGGATCATTTCTTAATCTACATTATCGTATCATCTTTAGTAACACTCATTTCTATAATGTTTGCTTACAAACCAGAAGATGAAGAATTGCGATTATTAGATTTTGGATCTGCAGACATGGATGGGAATTCTATAGATAAAGCTCCTGTATATTCTGAGCAACCAATGAAAACGGATACGGCATTCTAGTGCTTATCTAAAAAGAAAGAAGAGAGGTAGCTCACTATACCATATATCCACGTATAGATCCACTATCAACAGATGATTCGGATTATTTTTTTCAAATGACTATATTTGAATTTAATAATAACCGATTATAATTCTTGTACCACATTATATGAAACATATCATATGGCTACCTTTCATCTTTTCTTTTTTTAGTGGCTGCATTCTTTCCGCACAAAATGTTACCAAAGTAGTTTTAGTTTCTAAAGGTGGCTTTGAAAATACACCATTGGTTTTCTTGCCATCATCTGATTCTTTTCTTGAAGATATTTCTGTTCCACAATTACCTATTCGCAAAGTTCCTGAATCTTTTGCAAAAAAATACCTCGTACGAGTGTATCAATCCGACGAACGAATAGACAATCAATTTCTACTTGATATACCAGTGGGTGTCTTTCGGCAGAGAGGAACAGATCATAAGGGATATGACTATTTTTTGCCTTTAAAATTCAATAAAAAAGATCAAGCAGAGTGGTTTCTCACACAACTCAAAGGGAATGCATATCATCAAGCGGTAGTCGTAAAAAAACTTCCCAGATACGTGAAATGCAATTGTTCTAGCCGATTCTAGATAGTGTATTATTTTAGGGGTAATTTCTCCTGATAAAAATCTATATCCTGATACTTGGCTATTTCTAGAATGCAATTTGTCATGATTATTGAATGAAAAATCACGCCAAATGGAATCTTGCACAATTATTTACCCAGCGCTTACGCACTGGGCTATGAATATTTGGCACCGCTGGCGCCACTTTGTATACTTCCTAATAACCTTAAGAGGTATGGTTCACTATAATCAGATTATAAATCCTGGCTGAGGGATAGGAATGAGGCGAGCAGAGGCATCCTAGAAAATATTTCACATGGGATACGTAGGGGCGCATTGCATGCGCCCGTCCCTAATCAAGAATCCGCCCATATAAAAATATACAATCCCTCTGCGAAGCAGTCCAAGCATCACCTGCGCAGGACCGCAACGAATGTGGAGTCATGGATAGCGCGACCTGAGCGCAAGCTTGAAGTTTAGCTAAAGGGCAGCCCCAGATAATAAGCCGCAAAACAGTAAGGGCGAATTGCATTCGCCCACAAACGCGAATCCCAACAGGTAAAGAGAAAACAGGAAATGGCAAGGGCGAATTGCATTCGCCAGGAAACATGAGATCTACAAAATGCACAAGAATAAACTTTTACATTTATTTCACTACATATTTTTAGCAGCGGCCGTACGCAGTTTTTGTAGAAAAGGAGAGGCAAAAATAAACTCTTGGAGCAATTGATTATCACTCTCTAGGACTTCATCCTTATTACCCGTCCAGGCTAATTCACCCATGTGCAGGAGCGCAATATTATCTCCGATTTCCATTACGGAGTTCATATCGTGGGTATTGATTACCGTCGTGATATTATTCTCGATGGTGATACTTTTAATCAAATCATCTATCACTATAGAGGTCTTGGGATCCAAGCCAGAATTCGGCTCATCGCAGAATAGATATTCAGGATTCAAGACGATAGACCGGGCGATACCTACTCTTTTTTGCATACCACCACTTATCTCAGAAGGGTACTGACTGTTGACCCCTTCAAGACTAACTCTCTCCAAGCAGTAGTTGACACGATCCAATTTTTCCTTTTTGGTCATCTTGGAAAACATGTCTAAGGGAAAAGAAATATTCTGCTCGACGGTCATACTATCAAACAAGGCGGAACCCTGAAACAACATACCCACCTTCATCCTGATTTCTCTGACTTGCTTCGCATTAAGATTGACAAAGTCAGTGTCTCCATACCAAATATGGCCATCAGTAGGTTTGAAAAGGCCCACCAATAACTTAAGTAAAACCGTCTTACCTGCACCAGATCGACCTATGATTAAGTTGGTCTTGCCGGCATCAAAAGTATGAGAGATCCCTTTGAGAACCTTCACTTCACCAAACGATTTATGGATATCTTTAATCTTAATCATTGGGTCAGGACTATGGCGATTAGGTAATCAAAAAACAATATGAGAATAGAACTAAAGACTACGGCATTGGTAGATGCCTGACCTAGCTCGATGCTTCCTCCTTTCACATAATAGCCCTGATAACAAGATACCGTAGTAAGTATAAAAGCAAAAACGAAACCTTTGACAAACATCATGAATACATTATAGTCCACAAAAAACGAACGTAAACCTTGGATGTATTCTTCAGAAGTCAATAAACCTGTTGGGACAGTAGCAATATAGCCTCCTGAATTTCCAACAAAAGCAGCAATGGCTACTAATAAAGGAATCACAACGAGTGCTGCTATCACTTTTGGTAAAATTAAAAATGTAGCCGTATTGACCCCCATAATTTCCATAGCGTCGATGTGTTCTTTTTGGCGCATACCACCTATCTCAGCTGCCATATTTGAACCCACTTTTCCTGCTAGCACTAAGCATGTAAATGTAGGAGCCAATTCTATAATTACGATATCTCTTACTACATATCCGATATAGTATCGTGGAATCAATCCACCAGACAATTGATAAGAAAACTGAACAGCCGTAACCGCTCCAATAAAAATGGCGATTAAGCAAATGATGATCAATGAACCAATACCGATATCATTCATCTGACGCATAGTCTCTCTGTAGTACATGCTAAACTTCTCAGGACGTGAGAAAACAGTCCTCATAAAGAGAAAATACTTACCGAAGTGATGAAAAATATTTAGGTTACTCATTGATTTTTTTACGCTTTTGGAATAACGGAAGCCAAATTTAATTTAATTTTAATCAAAAGGGTACTTCTATCAAGCTCTGAAAGAATATAAATTTTATTTAGCGCATGAAATACAAGACGTGCCGAGGGAGTTTAGCGTTAGCTAAGCGACTGAGAAACAACGAAGTAGTTCATGATGATAAATGAAATAACAAATGTAAATTTTTGATTATATCTTGAATGGGCTTGATAGACGTACCCATACTGAATAATATTAACTTACGTGTGCTTAAGGGAAAGGTTTGATAAGACTTGTACAACTAATTTAGCGCACTAAATAAACAATAAAGAAAGATGAAAGTAGTAGTAACTGGCGGTACCAAAGGAATTGGTTGGGCCATTATAGAGGTGTTTGCAGCAGATGGATTTGATATCGCCTTATGTAGTCGTTCAAAGGCGGATTTGGAGGATAGAACCAAGGAGCTGAAGGAGAAGTATCCCAACATTAATGTTATCGCTGAGGAGATAGATATGCGACATAAAGACCAAGTCCTTCAATTTGGGGAAAGTCTAAAGTCGAAATGGGGCGGCTTGGATGTATTGGTCAATAATGCTGGTGTGTTTTTACCAGGCGAAATACTTAAAGAAGAAGATGGTTCACTGGAGACTATGATAGAAACAAATCTTTATAGTGCCTATCATTTAACTCGTTCATTGCTTCCCATCATGCTGCCAAAGAAAAAAGGCCATGTATTTAACATATGCAGTATCGCTAGCAAAATTGCTTACCCAAATGGTGGCTCTTACAGTATCTCCAAATTTGCATTGCTTGGATTTTCCAAAGTGTTGCGAGAAGAACTCAAAGAGCAAGGTATCAGAGTCACTTCTATTTTGCCTGGGGCTACCTGGTCCAATAGTTGGAAGGGGGTAGATCTCCCAGAAGAAAGACTCATGCAGGCGGCTGATATAGCCAAGACGATACACGCCGCCTATACCTTGAGCCAATCCGCAGTAGTGGAGGACATTGTATTAAGGCCTCAATTAGGGGATCTGTGAAAAACTGTTGATGAAAACTGTTGATGCGTTTATTTGTTTATTTGTGTATGCGTTCGTTCAGCAAATACACGAATTAACAAATCAACGATTAAACAATCGGCTATTAAATAATCCAAATAAAGCTTTTTCTCTGCTGGGAGAAAAGAACTATAATAGAATACCATATGAATAGCGAGAATTTTATACCCTACAGTGCGATTACTTATTCCGAGACTCCCGAAGAAAGGAGTAAGCAGTTTTATGAATTTATGGATAAGCGTAGATCTGTACGGGAATTTTCTGACAAGCCAATTTCTAAGGAGGTTATTGATCAACTTATTTTAACTGCTTCTTCTGCTCCTTCTGGAGCGCATAAGCAGCCATGGACTTTTTGTGCAGTCTCTAGTCCAGAGATAAAGCAAAAAATTAGAGAAGCAGCCGAGAAAGAAGAATACGAAAACTATCATGGTCGTATGAGTGATGATTGGTTAGAAGATTTGAAGCAGTTCGGAACAGATTGGAACAAACCATTTTTGACCACCGCTCCTTGGCTGATTATTGTATTCAAAAAAGCCTATGATCTTGTAGATGGTGAAAAAGCGAAGAATTATTATGTCAACGAATCTGTAGGATTAGCGACTGGATTTTTATTAGCCGCGATACATAATGCTGGCTTTGTGAGTTTGACCCACACTCCAAGTCCCCTCAATTTTTTGCAAAAAATATTAGAACGTCCAACTAACGAACGTCCCTTTTTGCTGATTCCTGTTGGCTATCCTGCAGATGATGCGGAGGTGCCTGTGTTGACTAGGAAGGGTTTGGATGAAATGACAAAATTTTATTGATTGATTATGGGCCATCACGACCCCTGAAAAAGGGGCGTGACTGCGTCGTCCGTTCATACACCCATGCCCACGCTTCAGAGACGCGATAAATCGACGTCTTTACATGCCCTCCCGAATGGGTATACCACTACCACCGCTTGTCCTGACGCACTCCGTGCTCTGTGTTTCGGCTGGCGCCTCCACTTTTTCGTTAATAATGCAATTTTGTCAGACTTAAGTGGTCGCCAATTTTTGTAAGTATAAGCAAATTGTGGTACACCGATTCATCAAACTTCTCGTAGCTTTCATCTCCTAATAATTTGTTGACTAATTTAGGTGTAGTATTTGAGTGGCCTACTACTAGTATATTTCCTTGGTTTACAGTTAATAGTTTTTGCTTTATCTCAGCAAGGTCTGTTTCGTATATGTCTATAGGTACTCCCATAGCATCGGCTAAGGGTTGAGCAGTTTGTTGGGTTCGTTTATATTTGGTGGCATAGATTTGATTTATTTTAGCATCCGCTAGCAAAAATTTTAATCTTTCTGCTCGTTCTTGACCTAGTTCGCTCAAATCGGGATCTCTAGGGTCGTTGGTAGACTTTTCTGCATGTCGCACAAAATAGATGTGTACGGGTTCATGCGCAAAAGCTTTTTTTGTTTCTGTTATGTTTTCTGTATTAGATTGAATGGTCTTCACATTGCATGAGTAGGATACCACTGAAATCAAACAACAGGCGATTAAGTATTTTATTTTTTTCATTGTAAGGATTCTTATTTCGTAAGTAATAGTACGGAATTTTGGAGACTAGTCCATATTGTATTTTTTGAAAAGTGTTGGGTTGTTTTGGGTTTTGATTGACATAGTATGATTTGGGCCCGCGCTTCTTGGGCGCAAAGCGTTACGCCCCTACGGCAGACGCGCTGGGCTGCCCATGGCTACGCGCATCATGTGACTAGGATTTCTAAATTCTAAGGTCTAATTTCAACATCTAACCTCTCCCTTCCCCCATTCCTTCGTCGAGTTTTTCACGATGCTCATCGTATAAGCCAATCGCCATGGAATTTAGACTGTGAAGAATATGTTAAAGTAGTAACAAACGGATTTATTTGTTCACAGCTAAATGCACAGATTATGTTACCATTTTTGGCAAAAGCAATGATACCTGTAGTAACTGTATTTATTACTGCTGTAGGTGTTTTTAAAGGAATTGATTATGTAAAATCTAAGCTTAATAGAAGAAAGAATAAGAACCCTGAAAACAAGGATGGATTTGTGTAAAAAACATATTGAAGTCTTAAGTATTATAAACGGAACTGCATGCAGTTCTCAAATTTTAAAACCACTAATTATGAAAAATCTAAAAGGAATATTAGCCATTTTTTGTATCGCTTGTTTTACGAGTTGTACGATTAGCCCAACTGCAAAACAATATGCTGTAGAGTCAGATGCCTTCAACGGGGAAATGCAAATTCACGAAGGCCCAGGAGTAAAGGATTACATCAATGTATTTGATGATGTATCCTACTACGATAAGGTGGACAGTTACTCTTTCTCTGCGAATAAAGATGAAGGTGGGGAAGCTATCGAAATAAGATTTGCCAATAATGGTAGAGCCAGTTTATCTGGATCTACAGATTATAGATATCCTACTGGAGAAAACAAAAACCTGATGCTAGATATAGAGGAAAATTATGGTAGCCCACAAGCAGTAGAATCTCAATTGATTAGACAAGCGCTAGAAAAATCTGTTTTTACTGCTGGTCAATTCATGAATGTATTTGATGCCTTGTCTAAGAATAGATCTTACTTGCAGGAGCTAATTTTTGATCAAGCGAACTATGGTCAATATAAGGTTCGATTCAAAGAAGAGAAGCAAATAGATTTAGCGACGGGCAAGGAGATTGTTGTAAAAGTATCGGATAGAATAGAGTGCGATGGAACACATTCCCTATGTGTCAATGGATATATGCGGACAGAAAAATCTGCTCTGAAGCTTTATGGGATTCAATTGTTTAATCCTACGATAAAAGGATTGACTGGAGAAGCTTCCATCGAAGCAGCGATTGCTTCTAACTTACAGCGGAGTAATAAGATGGAAGAACTGGCTATCCAAGCGAGAGAAGCACAAGTAGATGCCGCTACCACCATAGAAACGTCCAAGGCTGAAGTAGCCATCGAAGAGGCCTTAGCTGCTAAACGAATAGCCACTGCCAAAGCAGAAACAGCCGTAAAGGCGGAACTGGTAAAGCAAGCTGAATTGGACGCTGAAGCAAAGCTTGCTATTAAGCGGGCAGAGGCGGAAGGAGATAAGCTCAAGAATATTGCGGGTCTTTCACCATTGGAAAGGGCAACGATAAATAAGGAAACTGCGATAGGTGTCGCTGCAGAATTAGCAAAGCGTCCGGTGCCCTATATCATCAATAGTGGAGGTGAGGGTTCATCCCTTGAGCAGTCGCATTCTTATGATCAGATGTTGGTCTTGATTAAGGAGATGTCAAATTTGAATGCTGATCAAAAGTAAGAGAAGGTGTTAGGTTTTAGCTATTAGTTAAAATGTGGCTTGTACGGAATACCAAGAATATTATCAAAACGCGAACGTCGACCAGATTAGGTCTAACTAAACTCCGATTTTCTGAAGGGTGGTACCATTGGTGCTGCCCTTTTTTGGGTTCTACTATTAGCAAAAAGCCAAAAACTAAATGCCAGAGCCAATAGGCTTTTTCATCTACCAGTCAACAAATTAATACTCACTGTCGCCAAATCCGAATCTGGGAACCGTACTGAAAATGCTGGGTCAGGTGTAAGGCCAGCTTCTTTAGCTACTTTTAAAAATACGGGTAGCTCTACGATGTACTGGTCTGAAAAACCATGGGTGGCATCATAGGCTGTCGCAGCAGTTCGGCCCAGATTAGCAGCGACTAAAGTAGGGGAGACCGTATGGAGTTCGATTAAGAGTAAACCAAACTTTTTCACATAAGGCGTCCACTTTAAGAAGTGCTCTAATAAACTGTCTTCGACATGGTTATTGGCAAGTCGTTCTCCTCGATACACAAAACTTCCAGTGGATTGGCTTGCTCTGTCCGCAGCGATAGTTTTTGGGGCTTCCCAGATTCTATTGTGGTCCAAGAAGGTACGGACATTGAGTAGGTCCTTCAAGTCGATACCGTAATTTTCATCCAAATCTTTAGCTAGTAAATCTGGTCTTCCTATATCCCCCCATATAACTTTAGCCCAGATATCTGCGCTGATCAAATTGGCTCTTGTTACTTTAAGTGCTGCCTGGTTGTAATCTGCTCCGACTAGGAATACTGGGTGATCTTCTAGCATGGTACCTCTAAGCGTGCGCTGTTCTATCACTTCAAAAAGATGTTGGAGGTAGGCTCCATTTCCACAGCCCATATCTACGATGCCTTTTGGCTGCTCATGGATAGGCCTATTGAAAATGCCTATGATGATTTCATCTACTTTTTTGAAATAGGCGGCATGGGCTCCACCAGAACCCCAGACATTCATAGTTCTGTCTACATGCTTTTCGTCTTCTCCTTCTTTCGTATTTCTTAGGATGTGCGGGTCGCCAAAGAGTAGTTGCTCTAGATGACGAAATGTATTCTGATAGGACACGGTTACTCCAAATGCACTTGCGCGTTTAGCAAAGAATAATCCTTTGTCTGTAAAACTATAGGTGTCATTCGTTTTTTTAAACCAACCAAGGAAAGCAAAGAAGTCTAGCATGGTGGCAAAACTCTGCGGATCTTTATGGAATTCTTCTGGTCGGAAAGAGGCCTCCATAAAATACTTATGAAACATACCTGACATGCCTAAGGCTACTATACTTGGTGCGGTAATCGCTCCCTCGATATGCTTGAGGACTTGGGCTTGCACTTCATTTTCTACTGCATTGTCTGTTGATGTTAAGCCATACTTGTTTTTATATCTTTCAAATATCTGTACGAGCTGTTCAAAAGGTGCTTTTTGGAATAGGCGAGGATGGTAGTCTCCAGACATGGAGAGTAGCTTTACCACATCTTCATAATATGCGCAGTATTTAATCGCATATTCTGTTTTGTCATTTGCAAGATAGCTTACAGTGTTGCTTTGGTTGTCTAGCTTATAGTCTAACCATCCTTGAGAACACATGATGCGTAAGGCAACATTGAGATATCCTTCGTTGGTCTTGAATTGTTCGTTAATGTCTTTTAGGCTTACTTCTCCTGCTTCTGATATGTTTTTTAGTATTCCTTTTTTCCAAAGGAGGTACCCCGTCGGGGCACAAGCCAATCCATCGAGATATCGGAATAGGTCGGAACGGTATTCTTTTTTTTGATCTCGTGTAAGCATTTTTTTGATTTTTAGAAGGTATTGAAGATTATCTATACAATATACGTTTTTATACTGTTTTGGTTTTTATAAGGGCTATTAGCTGTTGGCTATTTGCATTTAGCACAAAAAAGCATAGGTGTGTATTTTGCCTTAGTTAGGTTGAGAAGCACGGATGCTAAGTTCGTGTGTTCAGTTTCACGCAGAGAGCGCAGAGAAAATTGTCTGAACTAAGATTTGTAGCCTGCCAGGCTGATGCCTTAGTCAGACAGGGATTTGAGGATGGAAGGATGCCAAGCTCGTGTGTTCGGTTTCACGCAGAGAGCGCAGAGAAAAAAAGACGCAGAGTCCGCAGAGAAGAATAAAAGCGGAGAACGCAGAGGAAAAATATGACTCGTACCTAGTGCTTTCATTTGCCACCAATGGTTCTTAAGGCTCTGTTGCCTTCACGCAAATTGCGCAAAGAAAATTATACGCAAAGCTGACGCCTTAGTCAGACAGGGATTTGAGGATGGAAGGATGCCAAGCTCGCGTGTACGGTTTCACGCAGAGAGCGCAGAGAAAAAAAGACGCAGAGTCCGCAGAGAAGAATAAAAGCGGAGAACGCAGAGAAAAAACATGACTCGTACCTAGTGCTTTCATTTACCACCAATGGTTCTTAAGGCGCTGTTGCCTTCACGCAAAATGCGCAAAGAAAATTATACGCAAAGGTGACGCCATAGTTAGACAGGGATTTAAAGATGGAAGGATGCCAAGCTCGCGTGTTCGGTTTCACGCAGAGAGCGCAGAGAAAAAAA
>CAYWOZ010000005.1:0-36567 GCA_964458675.1 uncultured Saprospiraceae bacterium | reverse complement strand
TTCTACGATAACGTAAATGCAAGATTGTTTACTTATCCATCTTTGGGCTACAAGATAGGAAGTGATAGAGCTGCTTTTATGATTGACTTAGGCTATCAAATCACAGGCCTAGAGTATACCGGGGCAGCAGTTCGGAATGAAATATTTGAATTTAATAGAGTAGTACTTCGTATCGGAGTAATGCTATAAATAGAATAGTAATTAGAATTGATTTTTAATAAAAAACATAGCGAACAAGAAATAATTGAAGGGTGCATGGCCAACAAGCGCTACTATCAGGAGGTCTTGTTTAGAAAGTATTTTCCTTCTATGATGGCGATGTGTATTCGGTATACCAAGTCGGAGGACGTAGCTATGTTGATAATCAATGATGGATTTCTAAAAGTTTTCAAACAAATAGGCACCTATTCAGGCAAGGGATCTTTTGAAGGCTGGATAAGAAGGATTTGCTTTAGATGCTTGTCGGATCATTTTAGAAAAGAAAAATCTTACCTCAAATTCATGGTCTATGAAGATCGTGAAAAGAGTGAAGGGGCTGCGGCCTTAAATAACATTTACTACGAAGAATTAATCGGGCTATTAAAGCAGCTTCCTGCTTCTACAGAGCGCGTTTTTAGACTATACGCGATAGATGGATTTAAGCATCGAGAAATTGCTGAATTACTAATTATATCAGAAGGTACTTCAAAGTGGCATTTGTCAGAAGCAAGAGTTGCATTGAAAAAACTGATAAAAATAAATCAAGAAAAATTGAATTATGGAGGATAGGTTTACAAATAAAAATACAGTTGATCAGGCCTGGAATTCTATGCGAGGTATTCTAGACAAGGAGATGCCGGTAGAGGAAAAGAAGCGTCGATTTGCTTTATGGCCTTTGGGATTGGCAGCAGGTTTTCTCTTGGTATTTGGATTCATGGCTAATTGGGCTTTTGATATGCCTGACCATGTTGCTCAAATAGAGACCAAGAAAGAAGTATTTGATAAACCTACTGTCGATACCAAGCATTCTACAATAAAGGAAGAGCTACTTGTGAATGAAAGTGCAAAAGAGACTTCCACAAAAATTCCTAGTATCCCAAAAATCGAAAATCAAAAGAGCGTCACCATAAACCAGTCTAAACAAATTAAATCTGAGCAAAATAAGCTGCCCCTTGTAAATAGATCTCAAACCCAGACTAAGCAAGTTGTCGTTAATAATTTTGAACAAAAAACAATAAATAATCATTTCGTTGTAGAGGAAGTTGTTCCGCAAAAGAAAAGTATAGAAGATAAATCAAGTAAAACTTCCAAGGCTGAAATTATCTCTGCGATCAAACAAGAAAAAGAGGCTGAGGTGCCTAACAAAACAGAACTTGTTATAGATGATGTAAAGTCGAATCAGATTTCGCAAAATGATTCAACATCTATTGCAGCGCATTCTTTTGTGCGGCCTCCGGTAGATGTAGAAGATATAGATACTGAGATTCAACATGATATTCCTACCGTGGCTAAAGAGGAAAAAAATAGGAATTGGGCTATTCAAGTATATGGAGCTCAGCATTTAGCGAATTGGGCAGAGGTATTTAAAACAAAGGCACGAATCAAAAGTGTTGGGCTAGAGTTTGTTTATTCAAAGGAAATCAAGAACACTTGGCGTCTTGGCGTAGGCTTAGGATATAAACTTGTTGGGATATTTAACAGGGTCGCAGAAGAGGAACTTGTCCAACATAATGGGATAAGTGGTTTCGATGCAAGTTTAGATTCTATGTCTAGCGAACGTAAATCGAACTTTGTAAACCCATACTTAGGACTAACAAATTCGCATTTCGTTTCCTTACCCATATTTGTAGAAAAATCTTTAGGTGAGCGTTGGACATTCGAGTCGGGTTTGCGATATAATCAAAAAGTGGGTAATTTTGTCGAAGGGTTTGGGAAGGAGGATAGAAAAAATAGTGTTGACTTCTTCATTACGCCAAGTTATAAGATTTCCCAGAGATGGTCAGCTGGATTGTTGATGCAACACAGCACACCTAGAATTAGATTGTCTGGTGATTCTAAAGAGCTTGGTAGAAATCAAATCGGAATTTTCACGAGGTTTTCTATTTAGGCTTTTTTTAGAATTGAGTTTTTTTGCGTGAGTGATCGCAGCGATATGAGGTAGTCAGCGATGCCAATGATGTAAGGACTAATGCAGGCTAGACGAGGAACGAGGAGAGACAAGGTAGTCCTATACAGCATGGCATGGATGGCTGCTGAATACAAGTGGAGAGCACGGTCGTCAGACACGCCCAAATAATCTAAACCATCAAGGAAATATTTGTAATACCATTTCTGTTTTTATATTTCACTTAAGTTTTTGAATTAAATTTTTCAATGTCAAGATGATTGACTGATGCGAAGCAATTTTTATCCTTTGGATAAAAATAAGGAATGAACCGAAGCAAACTTGCTGAGGCAAGAAATAATCCTCCTTAGCTATCATGAGTATTTTTAGCGCAGGAATTGGGAAATTACATCAAAAAATTAGTGAAATTATAAAGCAGAAATAGTATGAGTGAACTTTTGTATCTAAATTGTACGTTATATCTGTATACGTTGCGAAAATGAAAAATCCATTTCAAAAATATTCTAAAGCTTTCTCTGAAAATCTATTCTGGATAAAGATCAAAAAGTTTGCACGCGCTGCAGGAATCAAAGTGGTGTATGCTGCCTTATTACTCTTTTATACTTATAGAAGACAGGAGACGCCTGCTTGGGCTAAGAAAATCATCATTGGGGTACTAGGATATTTTCTTTCACCCATAGATGCGATACCAGATTTAACGCCGTTTGTAGGATATACGGACGATCTGAGTATGTTGGCCTTTGCTTTATCCGCATTAGCATTCTACATCAATGAAGAGGTGAAGCAAAATGCACAGCTAACCTTGTCAAAATGGTTTGACAAAGTAGATCCCGAGGAACTCGAGAGCATCCATAAAAGGATTTAAATCCAACTAAATTTTATCTAAGACGTCACGGATATATCGGACGCTGATGGCGTGATGTGATGTATCCGCTATAACTTCTCCCATGTGGTAGATGATGATTTGCGGAGACTGATGTATAACGCCACTAAAATTAGCTACTTCATTGGAAACGGATCTGTAACTCAATAAGTCTAAATAGTGAAAAACTGCACGGTCAGCTATCTGTCCCCAATCTTCTTGAAGACCAGATTTTGCTCTAGCGCTAATCCCACATGATGTGCTATCCTTGTAAATAACTTGAGGCGTATCAAATGATGCCTTTTTAATGCCTTGCAACTGATCAATATCAGTGAGCATAATCCACGAGCTCGGTAAGTTGTCTGTATTTCGACTGAATAATCCCATAATACTATTTAATCGTTATAGACTCCAATAGGTTTAAAAAAAGTCCACAAATTATTCAAAAACTACAGTGTAGATGGCTGTTTGTTATTACTAATAGCTAGAAGCCCAAGGAAAGTAAGGGTGCCATTGAGTAAAATGATCAAGAAGCCCAATGAGAATTCGGTGCCAAATAGCAGGGGTATGAAAAGGTCATATTTATTAAGAAAGTAGGATAGTACTGGTGAGAGCAAACATACTGGTATTACCAATGCGTTGTTAATCTGTCTATTGGTGAATATCCCAAACGCAAATAGTCCTAATAAAGGACCATAGGTATAGCCAGCGATCTTGAATAACTCATTGATGATGGCATCGTTACTGATGGCATGGAATAAGATGATGACCATAAATAAAATAAAGGAGAAGGCTAAGTGGACTATTAGCCTTGTTTTTTTGTTGTTGGGGTTTTCTTTGTCTTTTTCAAAGTCTAAAAAATCTACACAAAAAGAAGTGGTCAGTGATGTTAAAGCTGAATCTGCACTAGAGTATGCTGCCGCGATAATTCCTAGAATAAAGGTGATGCCTGCCACAGGGCTTAGATGTTGAAGAGCTATCACGGGATAGAGTAGATCTGTCTTGAGACTTACCTCTCCAGTTGCATTAGTAGCAGTAGGTATCTCGAGGCCTATCTGAGCGCCGTAAATATATAACAAGGCACCAAGGCCAAGGAAAAGCATATTGACAAAAATAAGAATCGTTGCAAAGCTGAGCATATTGATTTTCGCTTCCTTAAGGTTTCTGCAGGATAGATTTTTTTGCATCATATCCTGATCGAGTCCTGTCATTACAATGGTGATTAGGGCACCACTAATAAACTGCTTAAAGAAATTGTTTGGGTCACCCCAACCGTTTTCGAAAAAGAAAATCTGACCATATTGACTATTGGAAATAGAGCTAATGACTTCCCACAGATTTTGACCCATTTTATCTGATATAGCATAAACGGTGAATGCTGCTGCGCCCAACATGAAAAGGGTCTGCAAGGTATCAGTAATAACTATAGTCTTGATTCCTCCTCGGAAAGTATATAGCCAAATGAGCGCAATAGTAACCGCGACGGTAACCCAAAATGGGATGCTTATCTGAGTCATATTGCATACAGTCTGGAATACAATAGCTACTAAGTAAAGTCTAAAAGAAGCACCAATAATTCGAGATAATAGAAAGTAGGCTGCCCCTATTTTGTAGGCATTCGTTCCAAATCGCTGTTCAAGATAGGTGTAGATGCTAGTCAACTGAAGTCGATAGTATAAGGGAAGCAAGACCAAGCTTATTACCACATAGCCAAGGAAATACCCAAACACTATTTGCATGTAAGAGAAGGCTATGTTACTTTTGTACTGGGGCTCACCGGTGATACTATCATAGACTTCTGGAAAAGCACCTACTAAACCAGGTATAGAAATAAATGTAACACCAGATAAAGAAGCACCTATCATTCCAAATGCGACAAGGTACCATTTAGAATTTCTATTCGCTGTAAAAAACGCATCTTGATCCGCATTCTTGCCAGTGAAGTAGGAGATGAAAAACAGACCTATAAAATAGAGTCCTATAACAGTAAAAATCAAAGAGGCGCTTAACCCAGTCATATAATAATTTTGAGCGGCTTTATAGATTGAGTCGCAAGGTAATTATAATCTTATAGATTTTAGGCCTGGACCTTTGGGCCGAAGCTTAGGTCGCCAGCATCTCCTAGACCAGGCACTATATAGGACTTAGCAGTAAGCTCTTCATCAATGGCCCCAGTCCAAATGGTCGCTTCGGAATACAGTCGCCTGATATAATCCAGTCCTGGTCTAGAGGCAATAGCGGTGACAATATGAATTTTCTTTGGGTTGCCATGTTCTATTAAGCTTTTTAATGCTGCATCAATAGAAGCTCCAGTAGCCAACATAGGGTCACACAAAATCAAAACCCTATCATTAAGTTTAGGGCATGATACATTTTGCAAGTTTATATCAAATGAGCCGTCCTTGTGATGTCGGCGATAAGCAGATACAAAGGCACTATCCGCCTGGTCAAAGTAATTCAACATTCCATTGTGCATAGGCATTCCGGCTCTGAGGATATTGCCGATTACAATTTTATCTGAGCAGAAATTAACTTTGGCTATGCCTAATGGAGTTTCCACATCTTTCTCCTTATAGAGAAGGGTTCGGCTTATTTCGTATGCGAATATTTCTGCGACGCGTTCTAAGTTTTTTCGGAAACGCATTCGATCTTGTTGGATTCGGATGTCTCGTAACTCACCCACAAATCTAGATACTAAGGAATTTGTATTTTGAAAATTGTGGACCATGTTTATTTGTTTTGGGTATTATAAAAAATAAGACTAGGGCTTATAGGCGTAAGATAGCATTTCTTCAAATACTTTTTTCCAACCGTTCCATTGGGTATCAAAAGAGCTGTTGTGCCAAATTGGGATAAAGGTTCCCCCATATTTTTTGATAGTATCTATAATCTTGCAAGTTTCTAATAGCGCGTTTTCAGGGTGGAGTTTGAGGTAGTTCTTTAGGGTGACATCCATTACTTGGAATGGAAAGATGACCAAAGGACTAATCTTTTCTTGTTCTAAATCATACCATTGCGATGGAATGGCTAATCCATTTCTGAACCCTAATCGATCCGGATATCCCATGCTATAGTCTGTCTTGATATTGTTGGCTATCAATTTTCTATAGGTCTTGGGAAGATTCAGCCTAACGTAATGCTGTCGACTTTGATCGATAGGTTTCTGCAAGATATGAGTCAAGGTGTTCAACTCGTTTTCAAAATACTTTTCTGAAAAATAAGATGGATGCAGTCCTACTTTGTTCTCTTTTGCAATACTTTGAATGAGTTTGATAAAGTTTGTGTTTTCTGGCGATATGTTTTTGTCATATTGGCTTCGCCGTGCCACAAGAAAAAAATAAATAGGCTTTAAGTCTAGTTTCTTTAATTGGCCATCGATATATTGAAAAGTATCGAAGGGGTCATGAACTTTCTGATTTATGGTGTTCCATCGTTTTTGAAGATTCTTAATATCAAATTGAATAAGACTTTTCAAGCCTGCTCCTAAAGTGCGATACCAACCTTTCTCTTTGTAGGACCAGGCCATGTCTATGTCTAAGGTAGGTAAGAATGAATATTCTTGAGGCCTGAATTGTAAACTTGGGAATTTTTTCACCAGTGCTTCTTTTAATATTTGTGCCCATACCTGCACAATAGGCAAATGCAAAATGCCCAATTCGCTTTGTAGAGATGCCGCTGCAGGAAAACGCTGGTGCTCATCAACTTGATCGCTTTTATATTCTTCATATCTACTTACTATGTAGAAAGAAGCTGATAAAGGGTCAAAGGCTAAATCTCCTTTATCTGTTGGAAAAAGTAAAGGAAGTGCATTACTTTGATCAATTGGTGGTTTTTCTGCCTTAATTTCTCTTGAGAATAAGAACTCATTAGGCATAATGTGAAGTGAATTATGTATCTTTAATGGAGTGTAATTGACTTTCGGACCTTTTATTTTCTCAAATTCTTCAGGGTCAAGGCAGTATTCAACACGGAGACCAAGCAATAAATCAAAAACAAGGTGGGCAATAAACTTTAATCTTGGTGATATACTAGAGGTATGGAACTTAAGGATGTCTTTTCTATTCAAATCAGATTAGTTGGATAGTTACTTAACATCGAAACCAAGATTTATTAATTGCGTTTTAGTAAGGATGCCCTAATAGGTACCAATTTATGAAAAACCATGTAAGAAATTAATTATGGGAGACAAAAAGCTTAAAAATGGACAGGTTAAGATAGGTGAAATAAAGACTATCCGTGACATCTTAGTAGGTGATCAATTTAAAGCATTTGAGAATAGACTTCAGGTTTTAGAGGATGAAGTTTTCAACATACGCAACGAAATGGATGCTTCTCTTAAGGATCTAAAACATACTTTAAAGCTGAATGGCAAGAACGTAAGGATGGATATGCTCAAAAAAATCGTAGATTTAGAAAATAGATTGGTGAAAGGACAAGAAAAAACAGCTCAGAAAATGAAGAATGACAAGCTGAACCAAGCCGCTAAATTATCAAAGCTATTTATCAAGATTGGTAAAGATATCAAGCCTAATTAGACCGCTTAGATTAAATGACACAAGGGACTTACAAGAACGAAGATGATGTTGCTTTAGAAAAATTGAAAGATATTCTTCTAAGAAACGATCGTGATGAATTGGATGAACTTCGCTCTATTCTAAATGATCAAAGCAAGTTATCTGAAAAGATAAGCCCTATTATTCTCGACCACTTTAAATTTCTAAAAGAAAATTTCTCATCAGAATACGAGACTATTATTAATGACTTAATTGATAAGAAGCTTAAGCAAAGTGAACAGGAGTTGCTCGATTTGATTTATCCTTCCTTAGGCAAGATGATTAGTAAGTATGTTACCTTACAAATGACAACACTAAAGGAGAGTATTGAAAGTTCAGTAAAATCTAGATTTTCTTTTGGTAGATCATTTACTTCCTTTTTTACTGGAGTAAAAGAAAGTGACTTAATTATCAAGGATGCTGTTCTGTCTTCAATTGAAGAGGTTTATGTTATTCAAAGAGATTCTGGTTTATTGATTGGTAGTGCATCCAAAAATAATTCCCTAGATGATGAGGTTATTGCAGGAATGCTAACTGCTATTAAAGCCTTTGTCGAAGATGCATTTAATACAGAGTCACAAGATTTAGAAGTCATAGAATATGGGAGCTACAAAATTCTTGTACGTTCTTACTATTCATTTTACATTGCAATGGCCATAAGTGGAGCACTTAGCACAACTGAGCAGTTAGAAATGCAAGAACGTATTGATGCATTTGCTTCTAACAAAATGAAGTTATTTAAGGGAAGATTTGCTTCATCTAAGTCGGAAATATCGATACATTTGGAAGAAGATTTTATGGAGAATTAATTAGTTTAGCTTAATATTATAACTCTATTTGTAACCTACAAAGACAAACCATTAAATGATAAGCAAGAAAATAATATTGACAGGGAGTTTTGGTGTGGGGAAAACATCACTTTTTAATCAATTTATTCACCAAAAGTTTAGTGATAAATATCTTACAACTATAGGCGTGAAAGTAAACAAAAAAGTGGTTGAGATAGATGGTAGAGAAATGTCACTGTTGATATGGGATATTGCTGGTGAGGTTACTCAAGATAAAGTTCCTACCTCTTACTTTCTTGGAGCTAGTGGTATCGCATATGTTATAGACTTGTCGAGGCCCTTGACTTTCAAAAATACTTTGGCAGATATTGATTATTTAAAAGAATTATTGCCTGGAGCAGCCATTAATGTTGTAGGTAATAAGAAAGACCTTTTGACTGATGCAGAATTAGAACAAACCAAAAAGGAATTAGAAGTATCATTGGACACTATCACGAGTGCTAAAACTGGAGAAAATGTTGAAAAACTTTTTTTAGGACTTGCTAAAGACATGTTATGACTTCCAGTTTTATGAAAATGACAAATACAAATAAATCAAAATTTCATCAAGTCATTTGGCTAAACGCTGAAGGGTTTATTTATGATAGTTGTGAAAGCGTTTTTGATACAAGTGAGTTTAGAGAAAATTCTGTAGGAGAATATTTTCATTTTTTTGCTTCAGAATTGGAAAATATCCTCAATAGTGAGGCGGATAAAATTACGTTTAGCCAAATGCAGACTAGTCTAGATTGCCTGCCAGGTTTTTACGATTATACGTTTAGCAAAAAAATCTTAAACGAAAAAACTTATATCCTATGGGAGGTATTTGACTATACATCTGTTTATAAAGAGTATGTGAAAGTACAGCAGATTAAAAACGAACTAGACATCCAAAATCAATTTATCACCCATCAAAAAGAACTACAGAACAAAAAAAACGAACACTCATCTAAGTTTTTTCAGACAGAATACGTATCCAAGCAAAAATCTCAAAGTGAAGAACTAATTCGAAAGTTGGTATATAATAAATTTGGAAGCCCCGAATCCTTAACTTATAATAAAGATAATCCATCAATGGATTTACACTATTTAAGAGGGCACCTAGAAATATTGATTGATGAGATTGATTTGTTTCTCGATCAAACCAAAGTTTTTGAGGATAAGGAAGTGGAAATTAGGACTTTTATAAACAGCTTGTTTTCTAATAATTCTGAAGCTAAAGTCAATAATATTACACTCGATTTTGGAGAATCTCTGCCTGAAAAGATTAATGTCAACAAAACCATTTTAAGCCAAATCCTAACATTAATGTGTGTAAGCGAGTTGGATGACAAGCCTAGTTCAGAATCTAGCCTTACTGTGGATAATATTCAAGGTGAAACTCCTCGACTTTCCTTAAAATTCATTGAAACCTTTACATCTGCAGAAAATCTAGACGATTTTCATACTAAACGAACTATTAAGCTATCCATCATTAAGAGCCTTGTATCCATCCTAGGGGGGGATATTTCGTCATCCTTTGAGGTAAGTAAAAGTAGATTTGAGTTGCTTGTCAGCCTTGAATATAAATAGATGTGCCCTTACGCTAATATTTCCCTCTTTAATGCAATTCTGGAATCTTATTTGGTATATATATTACGAAACCACGGTATTTGTGGCTAAATTCTAGTATATTAAACTTTAGTTGTATTTCGTCAACTATTTTTTACTCAGTTTTGTTAATAAATTAAAGCTGTAGACCGTTTTATTACTGATATTCAATCATATTCCGCATGAATAAATTATTTCACATTCTTATCTTAGTTTTGGTGTTTTCCACTGTTGGGATGGCTCAAACGGGGCTTTTTAACCCGAAAGAATTGAATAATGGAAATAAGGGGATTGTCTATGATAGAGAAGCAGCAGGAAACTTAAGGCTTTTTAGTAATGGATTTGAATTAGGAGTCAATATCGGAAAGCTAAAAACCTACTACCGCACTAACTTTTTTCATTTTGGTATTGGAGAACTCAAGCATAACAGAGAGTTCAAGAATAGAGATGGGATTACTGGAGGAACAAGTCTTAGAAGTTCAAGATCTTATATTTTTGGTAAGCAAAATAACCTATATACGCTTAGAGCTGGGTATGGAATAAAGCGTTATTACTCTGAAAAGGCTAGAAAAAAGGGATTAGCGATTGGTACTAGTTACCAAGGCGGATTTACTTTAGGATTATTGAAGCCTTATTATCTAGAAATTAGAAACCCTGATCCAGGATCTGCTCCAGCTGTTACTAATCAAAGATTTACAGGAGGTAATGCAGAAAGCTTTTTGACACCAGAGAGAATCAACGGAGCTGCACCTGCTATCACTGGTTTTGGTGAAATTCAACTTAGACCTGGTTTTCATTTAAATGGAGCCCTGCACTTTGATTGGGGAGCCTTTGATGAATTTGTAAAAGCAATTGAAGTCGGTATCGCTGCAGATGTATTTTTTGGTGATGTATCTATACTTATTGACGATGTCTCTATTCCTTCAACTTCTGGCTCTGGCATCGAAGTTTTACCTGAAAACGTGAGAAATAGACCATTTTTCATCAATTTCTATGTTAGTTTCCAGTTTGGAAAACGCTGGTAAGCCTTTCTTTTTTTAATTTTGCACCTTATTAGATTATTTTTAGATTTTAGTAACAAAATCAATGTACCATTTGCATTTTGATGACGTTTGTTATATGAAACTAGAGTATCCCTATTATAATTAGTAAAAACATCTAATTTAAAGTATGCTATATTTTAGATTATGCGTAATCGTTCTTATTCTTTGTTGCTGTTTTGTAGCAGATGCTCAAAGGAAAGCGCCGACAGTTATCGAACTGGATAACCCTGGATTTGAAGGGCCTAGAGCTGCTGGGAGATTAGGTAAGAATACATATGTTCCTAGTTGGACGGATTGTACTACGTCTAGATTTGAAGATGAATCTGGTGTAGATCTTCAACCTGGTCACTTTGCAGTGACTGTAGCACCTAAGAAAGGGAATACTTATTTAGGAATGGTAGTTAGGGATAATCAATCTTGGGAAAGTATTACACAGCAGCTAAGATACCCATTACAGCCAAACCAATGCTATACTTTTAGTTTGCATATTGCAACTTCCCCTACTTATAAAAGTGGTCCAAGAGGAGAAGGTACTGCTGCTGAATTAGCAGATGCACAGGGTGTGGAGCTAGATTTTATACACCATACTGATCCTATAGCTTTGAGAATTTATGGGAGTACTGACCAATGTAGTCGAGGTGAACTTCTGGCTAAAACAGATGCTGTAACAAATAAAGAATGGAAAAAATATGACTTTCGATTTCAGCCTAAAAAGGAAGCTCATTTTATCATGCTAGAAGCTTTTAATTACAAGCCTAGTCTTTACGGAGATAATGGACATATATTGATAGACGAGCTTTCAGACATCGTAGCTATACCATGCAGCATGGAGCCACCCGTAGTCAATTTTGTAACTCCACGTAAATCAATCACCACAGAAAAAATGGCCTATAAAGTAAAGGCCAATTTGAAAAACGTTTACAACAAAGATGATATCCAACTTACTCTAAATAATAAACGCTATTCCGATTTTGACTTTGATATGTCAACAGGAGTACTTACTGCCGAATTACCTTTGAGAAAAGGAGCTAATAAAATAGATGTCAAAGGAACAAATGCAGAAGGACAAGGCCAGGCAACCACAAGCATAAGGCATAAGCAAAAAGAGGATGTAGTAGCTGTAGTGCCAAAGCCAAAAGAGGAAAATTCGGTTTCAGAGCCCGTTGTAGAAGCCCCTATGGCGAACACCCTTGAAGGAGTCAAAAGAGAAGACTTGAAAAAAGACCTCAAGTTGGAGATTAAGAACCTAGCATTTAGTGCCGATAGCACAAATATTCAGGAAATACACGAGAAGAGTTTATTGAAAATCGTCAGATTTCTCAATTCCAATAAAGATGTTACTATTGAAATAGGAGGTCATACCAATGATAGATGTGATGCTATAGTGTGTAATCAATTATCTGAAGATAGAGCATTATCAGTATTGCAATTTCTGGTTAGGAATGGAGTGGATGAAAACCAACTAAGATCAAAAGGGTATGGAAGTGAACAACCTATTGCTTCTAATAATAGTTCATATGGTCGAAGAAGGAATCAAAGAGTAGAAATAAAGATTCTAGACGTTGGCAGCTAATCTTTTGCTGTTACTTTAAATCCAATAGTAGCGATATCTTCCCAGAAGGTAGGATAGGATTTTTCTACTACTTCAGGTTCATTAATCTCAATAGACCCAAATTTTGCCAAACAAGCAAGCGTCATGGCCATCCGGTGATCCTCATAAGTATCGAATACTGGGATATTTTTCAGACTAACCCTTCCGCTTTGTTTCATCGTATCAGGCAATCCTAAATCGTCTACTTGAACATTTACTTTTCCCAACTCTTGTTGTAGGGCCAAAATCCTATCTGTCTCCTTGATGCGCAAGGTTTGTAATCCTTTGAGCGTACCACTAACTCCCAATCCAGCCATCATAATAGATACAGATTGTGTCAAGTCAGGGCAAAGAATAAAGTCGTAGTTAAAATTTTCATTCACCTCTTTCTCAACCTTTTTCAAAATCACCCCATCTTGGTTATAGCTAGTTTCCACTCCAAAGTATTCAGCAATTTTTGAAATGGCTTGGTCACCTTGCACACTATCTTTGAAAAGACCTTTGAGTTGTATAGTATACCCAGGTTTTTCAAAAGCAACTATACTATAATAATAGGATGCTGCCGACCAATCTCCTTCCACTTTAAAAGGTTTTGGACTATATTCAGAAGCTTCAACTATAAAAGTATTTTCTATAAAATCAATTTTAGCACCGAAGTAGGACATTAAATTTTTGGTCATAATCAAATAGGGGAGTGATACAATATCCCCTTCAAGACGAATGTGTAGTCCATTTGGTAGACTGGGAGCGATCAGCATCAAGGCGGAAATATATTGACTACTTACATTAGCAGATAAACTGATCTCAATAACATGATTGTAATCTAATTCATGAATTTTCAAAGGCGGATATCCTTCTTTTTCCAAATATTCAATCTTTGCTCCAATAGAGCGTAACGCTTCCACTAGCACACCAATTGGTCTTTGCTTCATTCGTGCGCTGCCAGTCAGGATTTGAGTTCCGTTTTGCAAAGCTAAGTGAGCGGTCAAAAACCTAAAGGTAGTACCCGCTGCTCCAGCATCTAAAGTAGCCCCGTCTACAATTTTATCAAGAAGTGCTTCTAGCGTACTAGTGTCTTTAGCAGAAGAGAGGTTCTCTATTCTAAAATCTTCATTACAAAGTGATTTGATAATAAGTGCTCTATTGCTGATACTTTTAGAGCCGTTGAGAGTGATAACTTTGCGCTCACTAGGGCTTTCATAGCGTATACTATATTTCATCTAAGCCCAAATAATATCCGTGACAATTTCTATATCCGAATGCAGACTATTTCCGACTGGGCAAGTTTGTGCAGCATGCTCTAATATTTTTTTGTCCTTATCTGAAAAGGATTTGCTGGGCATAGTCATTTTGATATCGAGCTTAGAAATGCGCCTTGGATTAGAGGCCATAGTCTTCAGTACTTCTATTGTAGCTCCTTCTATATCTATATTCTTGTCTCTAGCTTTGATTCCCATAATAGTGAGCATACAGGAACCCATTGCTGTAGCTACCATATCAGTTGGGCTAAAGGATTCTCCCTTCCCCTGATTGTCCACGGGGGCATCAGTGACCATTTGTGTTCCACTTTTTAAATGAATCGCCTCCGTTCGGAGTCCTCCGATGTAAGTTGTCTTAGCAGTAAAGTTCATAGCTATGCGTTACTTGGTTTATATTCTACCTGTTTGATAAATATTTCATTCAATGTAGGCAGTATTTCTTTGAATGACTTGACATGAGTTCCAGAGTCAATCAGTTTTTTGAGTAAATAATTTGAATCTCGCTCCTCCTTAAGTTGTACTATAAACGAATGATCCTTCTGTTCCATCAATTCATACTCTTCTAATAAATTAGTTGGAATGCCCCCATCAAACTCAATCTGATACTTATGTTCCTTAAATTGATTTTTGACATCCTCTACAGGACCTTCTAGAATTTTTTTTCCTGCATTAATCAATACAATTCGTTCACATACTTCTTCTACCTGTTCCATTCTATGCGTCGAGAAAATAATACTGGTACCCGAATTTTTCAAATTTTGAATCTCTTCTTTGATCAGATTAGTATTGATTGGATCAAGTCCTGAGAAAGGCTCATCTAATATCAACAAAGGAGGATTGTGACATACTGTTGCAATGAATTGAATTTTTTGTTGCATCCCCTTTGATAGTTCTTCTATCTTCTTATCCCACCAATCTTCTATCTCGAACTTCGCCATCCAACCTTTTATAGAATCAGTAGCATCACTTGGACTCATACCTTTGAGTCGAGCCAGGTAGATAAGATGGTCACCTACTTTCATTTTTTTATACAAGCCTCTTTCCTCAGGCATATAACCAATCTTAGAAGGATGTGTACTATTAAGTTCTTCCCCATTGAGGAAGACACTTCCGCTATCTGCTTTAGTGATAGTAGTTACGATTCTGATTAGAGAAGTTTTGCCTGCACCATTAGGTCCTAATAGTCCAAAAATACATCCTTTAGGAACTACGAAACTGACTCCATCCACGGCAACATGATTTTCGTAAGCTTTTCTTACATTTTTGAGTGCTAACACTGCTTCCATTATTCTCCTTTTTGTTCGAGATATTGATTATCAATGAATGGTGAAGATACCAAATTTGAATTGTTGGACTAAGCTATAGACTTATTTATTGAAGGAATACCGAATTCACTAGTTCATGTTGAACACTATTTAATCTCCTCTTCCTTAATCCTCTCTCCAATACTAAATAAATAGATGTCATCTGAGCCCTCTCTAGAAGAGGTAAACGCACCTGATTTTCCGTCTTCTTTGAAGAAAATAGAAATATCATCATGTTGGCTGTTGAATGGCCGACCTAGATTTTTAGGTTGCTTCCAGTTATTTTCAACGATATCTTTTTCTGCAAAGTAAATGTCATACCCCCCTAAACCGGAATGCCCTTTGGAGCAGAAGTATAGATTCCCTTCTTGGTCTAAAAATGGAAAGCCTTCATTAAACTCAGTATTTATAACATCTCCAATATTCCTTGGTCGCGTCCAACCTTCTTTTGTTCTTTTTGACATAAAAATATCAGTACCCCCTTGGCCCTTTTTATCGGATACAAAAAGGAGCGTTTTTCCATCTTTCGACACTGAAGGATGCATGAAATTATATTGAGGATTATTGATGTCTAATTTCTTTGCCTTTCCATATTTTTCACCTTTAATCTCGCTAGTATAGAGTTGCATATTGTAAAATGAATTTCTATCCTTGATGTTATCGTTTTTGGTAAAAATCACTTCTTTATTTTTCAAGTCAAATGCGGCATTTGCCGTATTTTTATTTGCAGCATTTATAGACTTACTGAAAGACTTTGGTGCCCCGAAAGACCCATTTGCCTTTTCGGATTGCCATATCTTATAATATGCCCGACCTGTCATGCCACTCTTGTTACTCACTTTTGCAGCTTGTGAATTATCCGAAGTGTAAATCAATTTTTCTTGCAAGAAAAAAGGAGAATTCTCATCATTAAGTGGTGTGTTGTGCGCGAAGCTAGTGAGTTGCACATTATGAAACATGGTGTCTATTTCATAGTTGTTATTAATCATAGATGTCAGATTTAGAATCTGCTTGAAGTTAGTATTTGTCGAGGGAATCTTAGAAACATATTGCGTCGCCTGTTGATAGTCTCCATTCATAATTAACAACTCCACATACTCTAGCTGAATATCTGGTTTAACTTCCGGTTGCGCCATAAGCGTGGTATAATGCTCGAGTGCTTCAGGCAAGTTGTTGACTTGACGGTGACAACGCCCAAGTTTGAGCAGAACACTTTTATTGAAGTTCTTTTCTAGGATATCTTCATAAACTATAATAGCTTCAGCATATCTTTTTGCTTTAAAGAGAGTATTCGCTTTTGCTAACTTATTATTATCTTGAGCATATAGCGGTGACGAAAATCCCGACAATACAATAAAAAACAAGCAACAAAGCGTTGTAAAATATAAATTCATTGGTTTTACTTAAGGTTCACTGCCTATTTTGAACGAAAATTGGCAAAAACTATGCTGAAATAAGCCTAACATATTAATTGGTATTAAATGCTAAACCTTTGTTAAAAGGAAACTCATATTAATAACGTAGTGTTGAATATAAAAATTCAAAAAATGTACAGATTTCTATTCTTAGTGACGATTTTTTTCTTTTCACTTTCACTACATGCTCAAATTGTGGAGGCAGAGAAGGTGATGACAACAGGGTCCAATAATGCACTCATTCTCGAAATTCCTAATTCGGATGTAAAGATTGTAGAAAAAGTTTGGAAAAGCTACGCGAAGAGCTTTAATGCCAAAGTTAAAAAAATTAAAAAGTCAGACGACCAATTAACGGTTTCTCCTAATATATCTGGATTTTCAGGTGCTGGCTTAGAAAACATCTATGTCCGTTTCAATCAGCAAGGAGACAATGTTGCTTTTCATTCATGGTTCGAATTAGAAGACCAATTTGTCAACTCTTATACTCACCCAGATGAGTTTGATGAAGCGCAGAAAGTATTGCTCAATTTCGGATTGGAAGTGGCCAAGGAGTACACTATTATGGAATTAGAAGATGAAGAAAAGACCCTCAAAAAAATGAATAGCGATCTTAAAAAACTCGGTAAGGAAAAATTGAGTTATGAAAAAGCAATCGAAGACTATAGGCAGAAAATTCTAGATGCTGAGGCCAGTATCGAAAACAATATCCTCGAGCAAGAAAGGATGAATGAAGCCATTGAAGCTCAAAACGGAGCCATAGAAATTGTCAAAAAGAAATTAGCAAATCTAAATAACTAAGAATGATTTGGGAGTCCTCCACAGCTTCCCTTAGGCTAAGCTACAATCCATCGCCTCAGCCTCCGCATTTGTGAGACGGGCTCTTTCGGGGTGCGCTTCGCTCCCGTCCAGACTAAGGGCGCAATGCATTGCGCTCTTAGTCTGGACCAAGCCCTTTCGATCCCTGACTCAAAAAAAGAAAAGTATTTTCGAATTCCTTCATTTTGCAAGTTTGCCACTATATCCAATTTTCTTTCCACATTCTCCTTTCCAGAATTTCGGAATCGGTAAAATATTTTTACTAAAGTTTAAGCAAAGTGGCACCAGCGATGCCAAATGTTAGTAGCCCAGTGCGTAAAATCTGGGCATATATATTTCTATAATCCCATTTGACGGAATTTTTGGATAAAAATTATGACAACTTGCATACTTGGATCCCTCCCCATTTTTAGGAATATAGACTTAATATTTGCATTCTTATTTATTCACGCGGTCGCCTTTCATTTGTCTTTCCAGCCATACTTTTCCACATCTTATCCACAGTAAATCCCACTTGTTAACATTCCTCTATTCCCGCTTTTTGTTGTTCTTTTATTGATTACATTAAATATAACTTACATTTGTGAAAGACATTTAATAAGCAGTGGAAGAGCAAAAGAAAAGTTTCCGTATTTCAGAGAAAAAGTCGGTCCGTAAAGGCAACCAGTACTCTAATATGATATATGGGAAAGTACAACCTCAAGCTATACCTTTAGAGGAAGTAGTACTCGGAGCTATCATGTTAGATAAGGATGCCATTGCTATCGTAATTGAAATTCTAAATGAAGAAAGCTTCTATTTAGAGGCACACAGTATGATATACAAAGCTGTCAAAACACTTTTCACAGAATCTCAACCAGTCGATTTACTTACTGTTACAGAAACCCTAAAAAAGCAAGGAGATCTGGACAAAGTAGGCGGAGCATACTACCTTGTAGAATTGACGAACAGAGTCGCTTCATCCGCCAACGTAGAGTTTCATGCTAGAATCATAGCACAGAAACATATCCAAAGAGAATTGATATCCGCTTCTACGACCATCATCAACGATGCCTACGAAGATTCCATTGATGTTTTTGACCTCCTCGACAAAGCAGAGAAAGCGCTTTTTGAGATTACTGAACAGAACTTAAGCACAAGTTATCAGCCTATAAATGTACTCGTAGGTAGAGCTATGAAGCAGTTAGAAGAGGTGTCCAAAAAAGAAGAGGGACTAACGGGTATCCCTACAGGATTTACGGATTTGGATAGATTGACAAGTGGATGGCAGCCATCGGATTTAATTATTCTTGCAGCTAGACCAGGTATGGGTAAGACCAGTTTTGTACTTTCTTTAGCAAGAAATGCTGCACTAGATTTTGGAAAACCAGTTGCACTATTCTCATTAGAAATGTCAAATATCCAATTGACAATGAGAATTATTTCTGCGGAAGCGGGTATTGAAGGTAGCAAACTCAGAAATGGACAACTCGAAGATGACGAATGGAAGCGACTAATGAGTGCTGCAGAAAAAATCGGTGCCGCTCCAATTATCATCGATGACACCCCAGCTTTGAACATTTACGAATTGCGAGCAAAGTGCCGTAGAATGAAAATGCAAAGTGATATTCAGATGATTATCATCGATTACCTGCAGTTGATGCAAGGTTCTGGTGATGGAAATAGAGAACAAGAGGTAAGTATGATATCTCGTTCCCTTAAAGGATTAGCTAAGGAACTAGAAGTCCCAGTCATCGCATTATCACAGCTCAATAGATCAGTAGAGACAAGAGGAGGAAGCAAGAAGCCATTGCTTTCTGATTTGAGAGAATCTGGTTCTATAGAGCAAGATGCAGATATTGTATCTTTTATCTATCGTCCAGAATATTATAAGATTACCGAAGATGAAGAAGGACGCAGTCTCAAGGGTGTTGCTGAAGTCATCATCGCCAAGCATAGAAACGGAGCCTTGGACACAGTCAAACTCAAGTTTATAGACAAGTACGCCAAATTTGAAGATCTTACTGATGTAGGCTTCTTTGATGATGGATTTGGAGGCCAAAGCTTGGGGGACGATACCGCCTACGACAATCTTATCACGCGGCCAAGTAAGCTCAACGAAGACGACAGTGTCCCATTCTAAATCAGCCACAAATCTAAAACTAGCTTGGAAGAAAAAGAACCGTCATTGGGAATGCGATTGAATAAGTACATCGCACATTGTGGGATATGCAATCGCAGACAAGCCAATGATCTAATAAAAGGCGGCCTAGTAAAGATCAACGACGAGGTCATAAAGAACCCCGCCACCAAAGTACAAGACGAAGATGTAGTCCAATATAAAAATCGGATCGTAGCCCCTCGAGAACCTATGCTTTATGTTCTCATGAACAAACCTAAGAACGTAAGCCTGCACAAAGAAGACAATGCAAGAAAATCGGTTCTTGATATCGTCCAACCCAAATATGACCAAGCCCTTACTCCCATCGGCAACCTAGGTATCATGGACGTTGGTTTAGTGCTACTCAGTAATGACACCGCACTCATAGAAAAGCTCAATGAACCAAAGTCAGCATTCAATAGCATATATCACTTAATACTAGACAAGGAATTTAGTGTGGAAGATATCATCCGCATCCAAGAAATAGATAGAGTAGGAGATACCCAAATAGATATAGAAGAAATAGATTTCCTCCACCCAGAAGAAGACAGATCAGAAATCGGAATAGAACTCAAAAAAGGATCCGCTCAACTTCTCCACAACTTTTTCCAAAACTTAGGCTACAAGATAAACAAGCTCGACTGCATGAACTTCGCCAACCTCACCAAAAAAGATCTCCCTAGAGGCTGGTTCCGAAACCTAGCCCCCAAAGAAATTGTACTCCTGTCGCATTTCATATAAATAAGATAAGTTCGTCGAGTGGCTGTACCTCGTCAAAGAAAACGGTCGAGCAGACATCGATGAAATTTTTAGTGCCTTTTTTATCTATAAATAACTAGGCTTAAAAATGTCAATGATATCAAAGAAAAAATAGATAATTATGATCGCTCAGAGTGCCAAGAAATAAGTTTAAGCTATACTATGAAGAGATAAAAAGGATATCTGTAAGAAAACCATGCCTTATTCTATATTAACAATTTAGAAAACGCAACACGTTAGAGCTTGTAATTCTTGGGAGTAAGCCATAAACAAAAAAAACTAAAAAAGGTTTACAAAAATTTGATAAATATATTTTATGGCTTATATTTGATTCAACTTAAATTTAATTCTAATCAAATAAAAATGAGACAACCACTCCTAATTTTAGCCAACCTGCTACTAACTGTTATCCTATTTTCTCAAAATATTGATGTTCAAATCGAATCAATAAAAATCATTAAACTTTTTAACGAGACTAGCGATTGCAATTTAAGCTTGTCACAATCGGACGATAAATTAATTTTAATTGATGCAAATCAAAAAAATAAACTATTCATTTTAAAAGATAAAGACTTAAGCTTTAAGGAGTATGATAATCCAAGTCTTCTTGATAATTCTATATTACTTATAGAAGATGAAATTTTTGGATTTAGTGGAAAGAAATTTCAAAAGCATAATACGAATAGTTGGAGCAAAGATGTGTCGAATACAATAACTAGGGCTGCAATTAAGTCCTCGAACAATTCTATATTACTTCTAAAAACTGGTCTTCTAGGTTCAGTTATCGAAAGAGTCAATCCTTCAGGTAAATCTTCTAATAATACTAGTATGAGAACGAGTGAGATGTGCTCTTTTAGGTCTATATTCCAGCATATTGTGTCTCCGAAGGATGGTTCAGTGTATTTGTTAGGGACTGGTATTGAACCTAGTCAAAAAAACAAGAAACAACTAGCTTTTACTAAAATGAATTCAGATTTAGAGAAAGTTTGGGACAGTGAATTAGCTTTTTCTACTGACGAATCAATTCTTACTTATCAGATTGATAATAAGGAAACTATCCATATTGTTACTGAGCTGAAGAGTTCAAGTTGCAATAGTACGCATCAAAGACTTATCAGTTTTGGTCAAGATGGAAGATTGTTGACCGACAAATGTTTAGAACCCAATTTTAAAGATGTTAAATCCGTTAACGTCTCCAATCTAGATTTGAAAAATGGTTTTTTATTAAAACAAAATAATGAAAATAAATTAGGCTCGACTTCTTTCGCATTCTATGATAATTTAGGGAACCACCATTTTACTTTCAATATCCCTTTTGAATTTATTTGTGATTATAAGTTGTTTGCGAATAATCTAATTTTCACAACTAATTCGAAACTGTATTCTTTAGATTTAAATTCTTTGAATCCAGATCAGAGAATTTCTAATGAAAATTTAGAGTATGATATCTATCCTAATCCAAGCAAAGACTTTATAAATATTACTTGGGGAAAAGAAGACAAGGTATACGTCTACTCTGCTTTAGGAGTTTTAATCAAAGAAGTAAGACTATCAAAAGGAATTGGAATTCTCTCCATTCAGAACTTTACAGATGGTATGTACTTTATTTCGGATTTAGAGAAAAGTCAAAAAAAACCATTTGTAAAAACTTCTTCAGAGTAATAGGGTAAATAAGCTTTTTATACATTTCTATAACACCTTTTGCCAATTACAAAATTTAAACTAGCGCCAAAATATGAAATTCAAACTACCAAATTTTTTAGTTTCCAATAAAAGACAGAATATTAAAAAAGTTATTTTTTCTATTTTCCTTTTTGTTATTTTAATTTCTGTTTCCACTTCGAGTTTTGCCCAAGCTGTTAATAAATTTATAGATAATGTAACTATGGATGACCCTAGTGTTGCAGCACTTCAAAAATACAGCGATGTACCGGTAAGTTATTCAAGTGGAGTTCCAAATATCAACATCCCAATATTTAATGTTCAAGAAGGAGAGCTTTCATTACCGATATCTCTTAGTTATCATGCGAGTGGGATTAGAGTAGTTGAGCCTGCAAGTAGAGTAGGACTTGGATGGAGTCTAAACGCAGGCGGGGTAGTATCTAGGACTATTGTTGGGAAACCTGATGAGGGCGATAGAACATGTCAAGGATATTGGAGACATGGAAAAGATATTGAACTACAAGCTTTTTTTAGCCCAGCAAGTCCTTCATTCTTTCCACCTGAATTAAACATATTCGAAGCGGGATGCTCAAGTGGAGATATCTGTTTTGCGGCAAAAGGTCAAATAGATAGCGAGCCTGATATTTTTTCTTTTAATTTTGGCAACTATTCAGGTAAATTTTGGATAACTCCTTTGGATGAATTTGGTGAACAGGAAGTTGTCGTAATTCCTGAGCAAGATATTAAGATTGAAAAAGTAGAAAAATCTGTAGATTATTTATTTGGTGACTTTTTCTTTAAAATTACTACTCCAGATGGAAATCAATATTTATTTGGCGAGTCACCTACAACAGATAATTCTGTAGCATTACACTATCCTTTGTCTGATTTGAGGTCAGTAAGTGTGAACGATGAACCTCACCCAACCAATTGGTTCTTGTCTCGAATAGTTTCTTCTGATAAGCAAAGTGAAATAAAACTTTCTTATACAAAAGAAAGGTATTCTTATACTATTCCTCCCGATAAAACTCATTTAATTGCGCTATATACAAACCAGGTTTCTCCAAGTCAGCTTGCTCCAAGCACTTCATTTCCAACCAATATTCCTTTAAAAGAACTTACTATGGATATTTTTGGAGTAAGGCTTTCTAAAATTGAAAATAGTACAGGAACTCAGATTGTAGAGTTTAATGCAACCAAATTAAGGAAGGATTTAATAAATGAGACAACCAGTCACCGGTTTAATAATTTTTGGGGCCGAAGAGGGACATGCGAATTAAATTCGATTGAAATAAACCAAGGTAATTTTTGCAAAACTTTCGAGTTTAACTACGACTATTTTGAAGACAATTCAATTTACAAAAAGAATAAAGATGAAAGAGATAAAAGGTTGAAACTAAACAGTATACAGGAAATAGGATGTGATGGAGCGGCTAAACCGTCGTATGAATTTCATTACTTTGAAAATTATTCTCAAACTAATTTTTTGCCAAATCGATTCACAAAAGCAGTTGATCATTGGGGATTTTATAATGGGGCGGATTTAAATAATAACCAACATCCCAGTTCTTTAAATATTCCAACCATTAACAATGGATTTGTAAGCTTTAATAGTCAATATGAACTTACATGTGAAACTAATAAGATTATTGACAGGGAAACAAATGAAGATAAAATGAAGCTGGGAACTCTCGAGCGCGTAGTTTTTCCAGAAGGAGGCTTTCATCAATATGACTTGGAAGCAAATGACTATTATGGTAGTTTTGAGACTTATGGAGGTGTGGCTGCTAGAGTAAATGCATTATGCCCTCAAGCAGAAAGTGCATATAGTTCAAAATCTGTCACCTTCCCTTCAGTCGATATCTTTAATGATCATAAATATAAACTTAATGTTTACATTTTTGATGGCCCCACTACTTCTTTTAATATTAACGTAGTCGATGCACAAAACTACGATATCGTTTATTCTGAAAATACAATTGAAGTATCTCCATCTACCATTGCAAATAATCTGGATTGTGGGTTTTTAGGTGACCTAATTGACTTTTCTAACATACCCTTCAATACACCAGTAGTATTTGAGATCTCAAGTGATAATGCGAATTGCTATGATGTTGCTCTTTCATTTGTAGTTAGAGAACCATGTTTAAGTAATATTGGTAACAGAAAAGTAGGAGGATTAAGAATCAAAAATTCGATTGTACATGATGGAATTTCTAAGCAAAATGATATTATAAAATCTTATACTTATAAATCAATTGAAGATGATTCTAAGTCCTCGGGTGATTTATTTCAAACCCCTAACTATCGATTTTCTTTTCCACTAAATTATAATGGACAAACTGGGAAAATTTATTTTGAAAATAATAGAATGCCTCTAAATTCATTTGAAGGTAGGCATATTTCATACAGTCATGTCAAAGAATCTATAGAAGGAAATGGTTATAGTTTATATGAATTTCATACTGAACAAAACAATCAATTTCCAACAATTTATCCTCTTCGTCCTACAGAATTTTTTGCTGAGGCAAATAAGCAAAAGGAAATTGAACGCGTAAGTGAGAGTGGAATACTTATTTCGAAAGAAGAGAGTATTCCTAAATATGATGCGTACAAATACAGTGGAGAAATAATGTTTAAAGTAAAACTTCATACTGTTCAATTTGAAAACGAACCAGATGCTGTAGGCAATTTGTTGTTTACTACTCTCTACGATAACAGAACAAGACCTTACCGCATAAAACAAAAAATTAATGTGCTTGATGGTGTTGAAACTGTTACTGATTATGAGTTTGATTCATCATTTAATAAACTTGCTCCTACAGCAATTACTGTTAAAAATAGCGATGGTAAAAACCATAGAACAACCTATTTGTACGGTGATACTGATTCTTGTCTTTCAGATCATGGGATGACTGGAATTTTGCTAGAAGAAAGAAATTATGTTGATGGAGCACTTGTGGGAGGTACTGGGACGGATTATTCAAATTTTACTTTTAATGGAACTAGTGCTTGTAAACCAGTATCATCATATCAGATTGGGGAAAGTGGTCAAAAATATACTAGATTTTCCATATTAGACTACACAGATGACGGTTTACCTTTTAAAGTTCAAACCAATGGTTATCCTATTGAAGAGTTAACATGGCAAAATAGATTATTAACTAAACGAGAATGGGGCAATCATAAAGAAGAATGGTTGTATTGGGATGATAACCAAACTCGCTTGCTAATGGAGAAGATTGATATAGATGATTTAACCACAAAGTATGAATTTGATGAATTTTTTCGATTAAAAAACATTAGCTCAAGAGATGGTAAAATTTCTACTGATTATGACTACTACTACCACAACTCTGAACAAGTTCCAAACTTTGGATTAGCTATAAATCATATTAGTACTTCAACAATTTATGAAGGTGCAGAAGAACAAAAAACTACTGAAGTCTTAGATGGGCTTGGGAGACCGATACAAAACATACAATGTGCTTACTCTCCTGATGGAAAGGATGTTCGCCAATCCACAAGTTATGATAATATTGGCAGACCATTTAAAAACTATCAAGTAATTGAAGCAGGAAATACTTGTAGCTACCTCGGTTCGACTGGTACAGATGTTTGGGAAACCACTTATGAAAAGAATCCATTAAACAGACCCATTTTTAATAAGTTATCATCCTGGCCTGCAGGAGTTGGGACAATGTATGGCTGTAATTCTTTATCAGATTTAGTAAAAATATATGAAGAAGGTTGCGGTAATAATGCTAGTGGTATATATCCCAATTGTTCTTTGAACAAAGCGACCAATGTTGATGAAAATGGCAATCTTATAGAGGTATACACGGATAAAATTGGAAGGCAAGTTTTAGAAAGAAAATTTGTCGGCAAGAATTATATGGCTCCAATGTCAAATCAAGGAGATATGGACGCATCAGTGCAGATTTCTCTTTCCGGATCTAAAAATGTTGACACATATTATGTTTATGGTGATAAAGGAAATGTAGTATTAGTAATAAGTCCTGAGTCGGCTGATGGTTCACTTGGCGATCTAAATTATTGTTATACTTATGATGATAGAAATCGAATGGTTCTAAAAGACCTTCCAGGGTCTGGCCCCATGACAATGGACTACTATGATAGTGACCTTTTAAAGTGGGAAACAGATGCAAATGGAAATACAATAAATTATGTCTATGATGAGTATGGCCGATTATCTAAGAAGTATTTAAATGGTTCAATTGATGATGATGGAAATGTATCTGGTGGTGACCTAATCATGAAGGATGAATATTTTGAGGAAAATGGGACAAATGCTTTTAAATCTCAATTAAAATCTACTGGAGCAGCTATTATTACTGGAGATAATGTTGTAGGTCCTTTATTGACTACAGAATTTAAAGAATTTGATGAGTACGCAAGAGTTAAGAATACGATAAGTACTAATAATGTAGGCGGAGAAGATATAGTTACATATGTATATGCGGATCATGCGGATAACATTGATAATATCAATAGACTTCATCAAGGGTATGAAACTGTTGATTTAACTGAGCATTTTTCGTACGACCATTCTTTTAGAAATATTTCTCATAGTTTAAATTCTAATTTTGCAGGAGAGAGTCAACTATCGTCAAGTTCATATACCTACAAAGACGAATTAAAATCTAAGACAGTAGGGGGTACATCATTAGATTATGTTTACAACACAAGAAGCTGGCTTACCAACATAAATAGTATTGGGAGTAGTTTGCCTTTTAACGAAGATTTAGTTTGTGTTCCAGGTATTCCTATTGTAATTGACTTGGATATAACCCCGTTTAACCCTTGTGATCATTCAGACCCTGAGCTGCCTGATGTACCAATAGTGGTATCCGAGTCTAATGTTTCTTGTGTTTTTGTAGATTGCGACTCTCTACCACTATGTAATACTAGTGAATTTGGTTATAGAGATCCAGAAGTAGTTATACAGGAATTTTTAGAGTTTATTTCTACTGTGGACGCTGTTGAAATGGGTGTGCCACAGAATTTGTATCGTATAAGATTGTGCGATGGGCAAGAAACCTATATTACTGATAGTGGAATATTGTTAGCCCAAATAAATGGAATAGAAATTCCAGCATATATCATACTGCAGGTTATTCCCATAAATGGAATTGCTCAGGCCATTTCTATGGAGGATGAAAATGGAGTGACTTCAATAGTTCCTTTTTATGAATTGGTAAATCTATTGAATTCAGGTCAAGTGCCTATTGTGGAGTCTTATCCAGTTTGTGGTGAGGAAATAACTTGTAATCATATTGAGACACTACCACTCAAGACGAATGTAACTTCATCCGTAGAAAATGCCTATTGTACTATAGATTTAGAAACCTTTAATTTTGATAATGGCGGGGTATGTGGAGAGGAGTTGCTTTTAATTGAAGGAGATTGTTCAGTTAGATATTCGCATTACACCTTTGAATTTGAGCCATTTAGTTCAGAATGTAATTCCATGCATATCGATAGTGTTGTGCTTAATTTGGGTGGACTTAATGTTACCCATGCATCAGGACCATATTGTCGCGATAGCGTTTATTCGGTTAGCATCAATGGAGAGTTTTATGAATTTCCAGAAAATAGAATAGTTTTAAATGAACCTGTATCTACTTTAGGGATTTCTCTTAGTACACGTGAATGCACTTATTGCCTTACTGATCTATCTCAACAAGTATTTTATTCATGCGATTGCTCGACAGAAGACCCACCTAAAGAACCAAATGACTGTACATGTACGCCCATTCCACCAAAACCAATAGATGATCCAGAACCTTGTTTAGAAACTTGGCCTAACTGTTCTGATGAAGAGTTTGTGGCGCAAGATTTGTACATTAGAGCTTTGATGCATTGGGCCGAAAATATAACGGCAGGTCAAATAGACTTTCCAATCGAAATTTGTAGAACTACCTTATGTGATGGTAGAAGAATTAGTATTCCACTTCAATATCTAGAGACTCATCCTCTCCCAGGCCCATACGAATGTGAGTCAGGAATATCTCCTCAGGAACCACCCAATGATTGTGAATTGACTAATTTCATTTTTGCAATGAATTTTAGTTATGAAAGCCCAAATGGGTCGTACTCTGGGGCTACTCCACAGTACAATGGGAATATATCTCAAATTGAGCAGCAAATAATGTACAAACATGTTGAAGGAATCAATTACGAATATGATCAGCTAGATAGACTAAAAAGACAAGACTACTGGTGGAAATCTTGTCATCAGCAATATTGGAATAATAAATTCTATAATGTGGAGAACATACAATATGATCTTAATGGGAATATGGAGTCTATCTTAAGACATACTAGGCCATTAGATGCTTGCGATATCAATAGTGGCGTAATAGATATATTAGCTATGGGCTATGATGGCAATCAATTAGTCTCCGTTGCTGATGGAGCAACTATAGATCCACCACAAGGGTACATTATGGCAGAACAGCAAGTTGGATATACTTACGATGCAAATGGCAATATGGCAACCATTGCAAATAAGAATATGAGCATAGGTTATAACTTTCTAAATTTGCCCAGCATAAAAGGATTTGCTGCAGAAGGAGGCACAGGTTCGCCAGCTTGGACATACACAGCTGATGGACAAAAACTAAAATATGAAAACCGAGAATATGTAGATGGAATTGAATATAAAGATGGCAAGTTATACGCAATCCATCACGCGGAAGGTAGAATATTTCCCAAAGAGCAAACACAAGATGAAATAAATAACAATGCCCCACTAGAATGGCAATATCAGTTTAATATCAAAGATCATCTAGGCAATACTCGTATCGTGATTGATGATTCTGGTCTACCTATTCAGGAAAATAACTACTATCCTTTTGGAATGAATATGGAAAATATTGATATTGTGGATGATAAGGGAGAACGAGATACTAGATTTACTTACAACGGTAAGGAAATGAACGAGGACTTAGGCTGGCATGACTACGGTGCTAGATTCTATGACCCTGCCATAGCTAGATGGAATAGCGTGGATCCTCTCGCGGAGCTAGCTCCGGGATGGACGCCTTATCGATATGGATTTAATAATCCAGTTTTATACACAGATCCTTTCGGTTTATTTGAAACACGAAGAGAGGCGCGTAGATATAGGCGTCAGCAAAGAAGGGCAGCAAGAAAAAGTGGAGGCAGTTTTGTATTCAATAAAATTGTGAAAAATAAAAAAAGTGGTAGATTTCAATTACATACTAAAGAGTCTACGGGGTTTGTTACTAGAGCAGAATCTGGAGAATTAGATTATGGTGCAACTGGATTCCGAACTGAACTAACTGCTCGAGAGCCTAATACAGCTGAAAAAATTAGAGATTTTAATTTTATTACAAGTATGCTATTTAATATGGCGGATGATGCTGCAGTAACAGCTCAGTCTTTCAACTCATTCCAAACTCAAGTTAGAAGGCTTAATGGTGATTTTACCGACAAAAATGAACGCACTAATGCTTTTGTGAATACAGGTTTAACAGCAGTTCCAATAGGTAAAATTACTGCATTAAAGTCTTTTGCAACTCATAAGGTTTCTTCTATATTTAAAAGATTGAGTGCGCCACAGTTTAGTGTTAAGTTTAAAGGCACTTTTGCTGCTAGGGCGCATCCAAAGGTAAGAGGGTTATTAAATAGGGCTTATAATATGGCTGCGGGTCAGGCAAATAGCACAATTCCCAGTCAAGTCGTTAAACAGCCTATTACACAGGGTAATAATTTAGTTAATGGTAGCGACAATTAAATGCTAAAGTATGGAGGATTTTTTTAGAGATGTATTTTTTGAAAGGTTCTTGGCGCGATTTATTGGGCGAAACGTTAGAAAGTTTTTCCAAAGGGTATTCGGGGGTAAGAAGCTGAATAAAAATATAGATTTAAGTGATGCCGAATACGTTGCTAATGATTTTTATGATGCAATTATTGGTTTGGGTGTAGTAGTGTTATTCATATTGTTGATAGTGAAATTATTTCCTTAAACTTATATTTATTTCTCCTTGTTCATTATATCAATTAGTGGAATAATTAGTTTCTGTCAGCACAAAAGCAAATAGATGAAGTATTCAGTTTTACTGATGGTAATTTTGATGACAAGCTGCTCTTCACAGGCTCAGAAAGAACCAAAGGCAGATATTTCCATTACTGAGGTAATTAATTATGAAATGAAAGATGGAATACTTCTTTCGTTTGACGGAATAGAATTAGCAAAGTATGAACTTGATGTTGAGGATTTTGATATTGGCGAAATTACTTTAAATCACTTACTATGTCTTTCAACAGATGAATGTGATACAGAGCTCACTGTTGAATTACTAAAACGAGGAGCAAACCCAAATTTTAAATGTGAAGAAGCTGATGATTTAATTACCAATTTAGTTTTTTGTGAAGAAAACGGAATTGAATTAACAAAGTTACTTCTATCTAAGGGTGCAAATATTAACGGAGCTGATGAGGATAATGATTCGTTCTTATCTTATTCAATTTCGAACAACAATATAGAGTTGACGAAATTCCTAATTGATAATGGGGCAAACAAATCTCAAAGAGATATAAATAAAAACTTGGGCTGCTTACCAATTCATGGGGTAGAGTCAATTGAAATGCTGAATCTATTAATAAAAGAAGACTTCAATGTAAGTGAGTCGTGTGAAAACGGAAGAACACTATTGCATTTTGCGGCAAGGGAGAATCATATAGAAATAGTAAAATACTTGCTGGCTAACAATTTAGTGGATAAAAATCAAAAGGATAATAAAGGGAATACAGCATTCGATTATGCTCAAGGAAGAGGTAATAAGCAAATTGAAGAACTATTAAAATAAAGACAAGAAACTAATATAAGGTGAAAATGGTATGTTCGTAGTATGGTTAAAAAAACTAAAAACGACTAAGTTAGTCGGTTGTTTGTGCCATCGATTCGATGCTATTGTTTAGCTTTATTGAGCTAATCTTTGGATTTGTCTTTTGGTAATAAAAGCATCTATGAAAGTTTTGACTAGATGTTTGTCTTCTGGTTCTAATTTTTCTACTTCTTGAAATTGTCTTAATAATTCTTTGTCTGTAAGCTGGGCTTCTACTTGTTCGGTTCCACCATTCATCAAATAGTCAGTGCTTGTGTCTAAGGCGACAGCTAGTTTTTGAAGCACATCAGCAGAAGGGTTGGACTTTCCTTTTTCGTACCTGCCTACTTGTATATATGTTAGTCCAACAAGTTTAGCTAAATCTGTTTGAGTAAAGCCTTTCATGGCTCTAAGCTCTTTAATTCTATCTCCTTCGGTCATGTTTTATGCTATTGAGTTATCAAGATGATACATGATTTGTAACAAATATACCGAAAATGCTGCCCTTTTGAAACATTTGAGTATATGAGAGATACATATGTGTTTGATATAATAAAGCTTAATTGTATCATTGCGATACAAATATGTATTAGAAAAGATTTTTCAAATTTTTTTCAATGACAATCGAAGAAATCAAAAGACGGCTCACATTATCCCAAGTTTTGAATCATTACAATCTCACCCCTGACAAGAATAGTCGCTTATGCTGCCCCTGGCATAAAGACAAAACTCCAAGCCTGCAAATCTACCTCGATACAAATACCTGGACCTGCTTTAGTAGCAACTGCGATGCTGGAAGTGGAGATCAAATTGACCTTATTATGAAGCGATTATGAAAGCCAAGAAACTACTAGGAATAAACGACCAAGAAATACGACTAAGCAATGTGGCAGTCTTGACAAAATACTATCAAGGTGTAATCCTCTCAATGCAAAGAAATAAAAAAGGGAAAGCATATGCGGAAACAAGAGCATTAGATTATGAAAGATTGCGAATTGGGTTTTGTGGATATGATGTAGGTAAATCTTGGAGTGGAGATTATAAATCTAGTGCAATTAAGTTAGGATTAGATAAAGTGAAAAACTGTTTGATATTCCCGACTAAGAATAAAGTGAATCAAATAGTTAGTATATACGGCAGGTCAATATCTCAAACGCCGGTGTTTGCGTATCTACAAAAAAAAATAGAATAATCGTCGATTGGCTGTGCCATCGATTCATCGCGCCTCCTCCCGCGTTTCATCCCGCGTCTCAGTTCTTCTACCTTGTTAAGAATACTAATCTAGAAAATTCAGAAAACCTTGTGTGAGCGATAGAAAGGACAGATGCGATAGCAGTTGGTCCGAAGGACGGAAGCGAAGCGGACTACGACATAGCGCGACCCGAAGGGACACACCCAAAATATACACCCTATTAAGCTCCTCTCAACCACAGTAAAGACGCAATGCCTTGCGTCTCTCAACACAAACTGGTACAAACGCTATCCGTTCAGACGCGATGTATAGACGCCGATGTATAGACGCCGATTTATCGCGTCTCCCCCCGCGTCTCCCCCTCCGCGCCACAATCATAGCCATCCCCCCTACCTCCGAGGCACCTGAATAAAATACTCCTTCCTTCCAGACATCGTAATCTTACTATCTAACAACCAAGGATTATACACCTTAAGCAGGCGATAAGAAAGGCCATTGTTCAGAGCAACATTCTTGATATCAAGAGTACCTTCCTCCTTATAGCTGATATTGACCATGTCCGTGTGAGGAGCATATTTCTGATCTGCTTCAATCTGAAAACCAAAACGAGTAGGGTCACTCAATATAGTCTTGAGCGCCATGATACGGAATACATAACGACCAGTCTCCTCATTGAGGTTAATGTCATAATAAGAACTCATACCTTGCTGCGAAAGGTTCTCTTGAATCCTTCGACTACCAGCATTATATGCAGCAGCAGCCAATGTCCAAGAACCTAATTTTGCTTTTTGCTTTTTGAGATATTTGCAAGCTGCTTTAGTAGATTTTTCTAAATGGTAGCGTTCATCTACCTCATCATTTATTTCTAGACCATACTCCTTCCCAGTAGATTTTAAAAATTGCCAAAAGCCTTTCGCACCTGCACTCGATGTTGCATTACGAAGACCACTTTCTGCGACCGCCAAATACTTAAAATCATCAGGCACTCCTTGCTCAGCAAGGATGCGTTCTATCTCAGGGAAAAAACGGTTGGATAACTTTATATTCTGTACCGTCGCACTATGCCAATAACTATTGACTAATAACTCGCGGTCAAGTCTTTCTCGAACATCAAAAATCTCGGTAGGAACCTTTTCACCTGCGAAGTAAAAGTTGTTCTCCAAAGTAATCGCCTTTATCACCTGAGGAAGTGTTTGCGAGGTGCTTGTAGTCTCTTCATCCACTTTCTCAGTGTTAGAGTCAGGACTATTATATGAAGATAATACGGCAGTGCTAAAAAATGCACCGAGACATCCGACGAAGATGTATATGAATTTGCTCATTGGATAATGTTTTTGAACTACAGAATTATGTATCTATTATTTATTATGTAACTCAATAAGTTGTTGATTTAGTACCATTTACGTTGATTAATCACGAAATGGTACGATTGCTAAAAAAAATGTGTACTAAACTTTTCTTGGTCTTTTGAAGATAGGAACGGTAGAGCAAGGCTCACCATACATTATGCTTTGGGCATATGGTTTAAGCTTTTCAGTTATTTCCATATAAGCCAAAGTCGGAACAGGACGATTACTACAACCTTTTATGACGATTCGCTTATCTTGATATTGGGTATAATCTATTTTATTGAGTAGCTGCTTATAATAATATGAATAGTACTCATCGGTACTTCCTTGAAACAAATCCTTGGCAATCCCACTACAATAAGAACTCACTAGCATATATGCCCAAGTAGGAATGATTGCATCCACTGAACAAAATAGCGTTACTATTTTCCCCTCATATTGCTGCCAATCATGCTCTTTTAAAGAGGCTCTGAAATCCTTCTCCTTCAGAATCATCTCTTTGAAAAGATAGCCCTTCAAGTCAAAGTCCACGACCTCGCTTGTCGGAAAATATTCTTCCAGATTGATAGTGATGATTCCACTATTGGCTACTCGATTGATTAATGGTTTATCCATTTACATAATTCATTGAATGGACTAATAGTCTACTCCTCTTCCTCAGTGGAATTTTGGAGCGCTTCTAAGTCCGCTATAGTTGACGCCAAGTCGGCGGCTTCTATTTCAAAACGTTCTTCGTCAGTATCTGGTTCTACTGCATTGCCCTGCACAGGATTTACTTCTTCTATTGGAGCCGCTTCACCTACAACATTTTCTACAGTAGCAAAATCCTTAAGTTTAGGCAAATCTCCGATGGATTTGAGACCAAAGTAATCCATAAACCGATCATTAGTCCCATATAAAAGAGGCTTTCCTGGTCCGTCGCTACGGCCTACAATTTCCACAATTTCCTTTTCGAGCAACTTCTGTAAACTATAGTCTGCACTTACCCCTCTAATCTTCTCCATCTCTGGCTTAGTTACAGGTTGTTTATACGCTATGATGCTCAAGGTCTCAATTGCTGCTCGACTTAGCCGCTTCTTAGTAGTCAATTTTAAATAAGCCCCAACAGTATTGTGAAAAGCAGGCTTCGTCAAAAACTGAAATCCGTTGGAAATCTCTACCAACTCCATAGCAAATTCAGGAGCCTGATATTTTTCTTGAAGGGTCACTATAGATTCTGCTATTTGAGCCTTCTTAAACTCTGCCTCCATAGCATTTTCCAAACTTGTCATTATATCTTTATAACTAATAGGCTTTTCTGCCACGAATATTAGACTCTCAATATGCTGCGCTAGTAAATCCATTTTATCTTATTTATCAGTTGCGAAGTTACTAATTACAAATCGCACTTAGCAGATAATTGCTCAATATATAAATCACTATTTATGAGCGCCGCATAGCCCTTACTATTGAACTGTAGATTCTGGCTTTCAGGAGTATTTCTATTTAAGTATTGCATCAAGCCCATATATCCGCCTACCAAATAGGTAGCCGCTACTAAACATTCACAATCCACTTTACTTTCAGCATCCCCTAGACATACTTTTACAGCTGTCTTTTTAACCTTGGATACTTGTCTATCCGTCGGTTTAACAAAGTGCAACTCACTTATACGTGGACTATTAGGTAAGTATTTTACCATATATTCATCTCCATCTTGAATAGGGTATTGTTTATTGGCGGAATGAACTTTAAAAACCTCTTGGTCAACTACATAACTATAGGTGTACTTTTGCTGGCCGGAGGTAAAGATTTTAGCCTTTGTAAACAAGCCCCGCTTTTCAAGTTCTGCCTTAGCTACATTATCCTTAGAGTTATACCAGTCTGAACGAAACAAGATGATTGTAGCTATCACAATGGTGATCAGAAGGGCAGCTAAAAATATTAAAGTTTGAATTCCCATTTTTTTACGCTCCTTCTTCCTGGCTGCGTTTAATGGCGTCTTCACTTCTTCATTAATTTCCATAGTGTATTCGAAATAATCATCATGGCGGATGATATTCAATTCGATTAACTCTTCGTCGATAAATAAGGAATACTGTTTAGTCTCTAATACCTTAAAATCAATACTCGTTATTTTACCATTCACATGGATTAATACGTGCCCTGTATTGGCACCATGCAGCAGCCCTACCTTATGGATTTTACCCCTTTGGTCTAGATGATTCCAATGAAATTGCTTCATGCCCATTTCAGCGCAATATTACTTAAGAAGCCTAATATTGAATAACTTCTATATTTAAAACGTAACTTATGCTCAATCGTTAAAAAAAATCGAGCTATATGATGGATTCCAGCGAAAAAAAAGCGCTTATTGCTAAAATTAAGGAAAAGATAGCACTCGCAGAAAAAGAAATCGAGCACCTTGAGGATGCGACCCAGCCCATCTCTCCAGAGAACTCCATTGGACGTATATCTCGTATGGATGCCATAAACAATAAGAGTGTCGCAGAAGCCGCTCTTCGCTCTTCCAAAAAGAAACTCAATAAACTTCGACTGGCCCTCACCAAAATAGATGATCCTGGATTCGGTATTTGCAAAATGTGTAACCGACCTATTCCAGCTCCAAGATTGATGTTCATGCCAGAGAGCACCAGTTGTGTTAATTGTGCTGATCGGAGATAATGATAAAGGAGGTAATAACCTTTTGGGCGCTCCTATCACTCCCTCTGAAAAAGAGGAAGTGATAGGAACCCGTCATCCGCTTGTACGCATGGCCCTGACCTCCAGTTCGACATAGTCCTCAGCCTGTATTCGCTCATTCGCTCATCCAGCCTGACTCCTTGTCTCATATGGAGCTCAGCGCCACTTGTATCGCTTCTACCGGGAGCGCATTTACATTTGGGTCTCTTTTTTATATGATAAGAATCAGAATTGGCTTCAAAACACCGCTACAACAAGGATCCTTGGGGTATCTAGTTCTTTTTTCAATAATTTTTTTTATTATTTTTAGGGATAAGACACATTGAAGGTCAGTGTGTTATTCCATGTATACTTTCATTTATTTGATATAATTGATTCTAGGGGTTGTAGAAGCGAATAATTCGTCCTATATTTGCGTCCCCTTAGGAAAAGGCTTTAACAGTCATAATTTATAAGGAATTATATAAGACGGTCAGCGGATCGTCTATTTATATAAAAAGTTCATTGACAATAAGGAGAGATAGAGAATAGAAAGATAACAGA
>CAYWOZ010000004.1:11148-38635 GCA_964458675.1 uncultured Saprospiraceae bacterium | reverse complement strand
TGGCGCATACTCCAGAAGAGGCTCAAGCGGCGTACAATACGCTAAGAGAGCGCACCAAATCGGACATGGCGGTTGTAAAGGCGCAAATACATGCTGGTGGTCGTGGGAAAGGAGGAGGAATCAAGTTGGTGAAGAACTTTGATGAGTTGAAGACGGAGAGTTCTAATATACTAGGCATGATGCTCAAGACGCCTCAGACGCCTGGTGGAATGGAAGGTCCTGGTAAGCAGGTAAATAAGGTGCTTATTGCGGAAGACGCTTATGCTCCTGACTTTGATGCTTGTGAAGAATACTATGTGTCTATCTTGATGGATAGAGAGCGTAAGTGTAACGTGATCATATACTCTACAGAGGGAGGAATGGATATTGAGAAGGTGGCTGAAGAGACTCCGCACTTAGTACATAAAGAGTATGTAGATCCAACTTTAGGGCTGCAAGGATTCCAAATGCGTAAGATTGCTTTCAACTTAGGTTTGAGTGGTCAGGCGTTTAAAGAAATGACTAAGTTTATCAACTCTCTATATAAGGCGTTTATCGGATCAGATGCGTCTTTGTTTGAAATCAACCCTACTTTGAAGACGGGTGATGATAGAATCATTGCTGTAGATTGCAAGGTGTCTCTTGATGACAACGCTTTGTTTAGACATAAAGATTTGGAGGAATTGAGAGATACTTCTGAGGAAGATCCGACTGAGGTAGAAGCAAAGAGCTACGGCTTGAACTACGTAAACCTTGACGGTAACGTGGGTTGCATGGTTAATGGAGCTGGACTGGCGATGGCGACTATGGATATCATAAAGCTTTCTGGTGGTGAGCCGGCTAACTTCCTAGATGTCGGGGGTACTGCAGATGCAGCTCGAGTAGAACAGGCATTCAGAATCATCCTTAAAGATCCTGCTGTAAAGGCTATTTTGATTAACATCTTCGGTGGTATCGTAAGGTGTGATAGAGTGGCGCAAGGTGTAGTAGACGCCTATAAGAACATGGGTAATATCAAGGTGCCAATCATAGTAAGACTACAAGGTACAAATGCAGATATCGCGAAAGACATTATAGATAATTCTGGACTAGAAGTACACTCAGCGATTCAGTTGCAAGAAGCGGCTGATTTGGTAAAGCAAGTACTTGCTTAGTTTCATTTGAAATATAAATCCTCAGAAGGATGTAATCGCATTTTGTGATTGCATCCTTCTTTTTTTGCCTATGCAAGACGAACTTACCTTATTTGAACTCAACCAATTTATTCGACGCATTGTAGCGCTGAATGCTCCCGAGTCTATTTGGATAACTGCGGAGATATCACAGGCAAACCTCAATAAAGGGCATTATTATATTGACTTGGTGCAGAAGTCAGAAAGTACTGAAGAAATCATTGCGCAATCTTATGCTGTGCTATGGTCAAAAACTTACGCAAGAATAGCTGGCACAAAGACTAGCGACCTAAGGCATATCTTAAAGCAAGGTCTAAAAGTGAAGCTCCGTGTACGAGTTGATTTTCATGAGAAGTATGGGTTGAAGCTAGTCATAGATGACATCGATGAACATTTCACCTATGGTAATCTAGCTCTACAAAGAGCGAAGACCATTAAGCGATTGCAGTCAGAGCAATTGATAGATAAAAATAAATCGATTCCTCTTCCTTGGATCTTGAAAAAAATCGCAGTGCTTAGTTCTAAGACTGCTGCTGGCTTGAAGGATTTCATGACCCATCTTGAGGATAATGAATACGGTTATGCTTTTGATATCCAGCTTTTTCCTATTGCTGTGCAAGGCGTGAATACCGAAAAGACCTTTCTGACTGAATTGGCAAAGGTAGATTGGAAACAATTTGATGCGGTCTGTGTGATAAGAGGAGGTGGCTCTAAATTGGATTTAGCTGCTTTTGACAGCTATGCAATCTGTTCTGCAATTGCTAAATGCGCTATCCCTGTAATCACTGGGATTGGTCATGAGATAGATGAAACTATAGCAGATATGGTCTCTAATCGTTCCCTAAAGACCCCAACTGCCGTAGCTAGTTTTATCATAAACAGAAATCTAGAAGTGGAAAGCCGTGTAGTGCATATGAATCAGGAAATAGAGCTCCTGGCCAGAAAACAAGTCCAAAGTCACGAGGTCGCTTTAGCACAATTTAGATCCGAGCTCTTAGGGATTTCTAGACATAGGCTAGAAAGTGCACAGCAAGCACTAGAACATATGCAACAAAGCTTAGTAATCTATTCTCAAAATAAAATTCAACAAGCTAATATCAAGCTAAAACAGCTAGCGCAAACTCTATCTTTTTTGAGTATAGAGAATACTTTAAAGCGAGGCTTCACACTAACATACAATAGTAAAGGAAAGCAAGTGGTCGATGGCCAATCACTTAATAAAGGTGATATCATTGAAACTCATTTTCACAAGGGTAAACAAAAAAGTAAAATTCAATAATATGGCAAAGATTAAGAATTACACAGAGGCGATAAAGGAGCTACAAGCCATTTTGGATGACTTAAAGGCTGATGAGGTGGCAGTGGACCAACTTGCTGAAAAAGTCAAAAGAGCCAATGAATTGATGACCTACTGTCAAGATACTTTGCGGACTACAGAGAAGGCATTCGAGGAATAATAATACGGAAAGACTGACGAGAGATTATAAATCTCTAACAAAATCTTATACATGTCACTCCACTGGAGCTTGATTTACATGACATACATGATATTACTATTAGAACATTTTACAACCATGTGGTAAATGATAATAGACTTCTGTTCATATATCTTGTTTTCTTAAAATATGATAGATATATTAATAAAAGCAATTGCACTAAATGGCTGCTGTTATTTAATATTTTAATACGAAATTAAAGGAGGGAAACGAAAAACGCTCCTCTAGCTTTGAAACCGAGAGGTTTCCTGCTAGGGAGCGCCAACAAAAACTAGAGTCTAACCCAAGAAAGTTCTTTATATATATTGAATATTATATTTATCTTTTTTCATTGATGCAAAGTTAATAAAATTTTACTTTTTAGTAAATTTTCTTTCCTTTATTTTTGCTTTTTTTCCAGTAAGCTCGCGTAAGTAGAATAATTTAGCTCTTCGAACTTTACCTCTCTTCAACACTTTAATCTCTGATATGTTCGGAGAATACATAGGAAATATTCTTTCTACACCTACACCATTAGACATTTTTCTAACAGTAAAAGTCTTAGTAGCCTCATTACCATTGATTTGGAGCACATTTCCTCTAAAATCCTGAATTCTTTCTTTAGCCCCTTCAATAATCTTGTAACTAACTACAATATTATCACCTGGTTTAAAATCCGGTAATTCTCTCTTTGTTTCTAATTGTTCGTGTACAAATCTAATCGCATCCATTTCGTAGGTATTTTAAAGGGATTCTCCCTCTTTATTCTAATGTGGCGCAAATATACTATATTTTATACAATATAGCTATGTGTACGTAAAATTAATTTTATCTAAGTAAAGTAGCATAGGCCTTTATCTGTTGATCTCCTAACCTAGCACTTACATAGTTGACTAAAACAATATAAACACCATTAGGCAAATCAGGTCCAACATTATTTTTCCTACCATTCCATCCTAGAAACTGATCATCTGTTTCAAATATAAGTTCTCCCCACCTATCCCAAATTTGCATTGTGAAATCCGAAATGTTTTCTAAAGACCCTACACCTAAGTAGGTATCATTTCTATCATCATTATTAGGTGTAAATGCATTAGGAAGAAAAAAGCTGTCGAAAGGAATTACGTCTACCAAGGCAAAGGCAGTATCAATACAACCATTTTCGGCCGTTACTAAAAGTACAACTTCTTGCCTACCCGTGTCTCTAAAAGAAAATATTGGGTTTTGTTCTCGTGAAGCCCCTTGGCCCGCAAAATCCCATTGCCAGTTTACTACATCTAATGTAGATTGGTCTGTGAAAAAAACTTGAGGGTTAAGATCTGTTACTTCGTCTGGGCCAAAAGTAAAATCTGCTTCTGGGCCTTGAAGTATGCTAATAAAGTTATTGAATGTCTCACTAATTTCGCAATCAAAAGGAGATACTATATCAATGGATACATTAAATGTTCCGACATCTGTAAATTCATGCGTAGGGCTAATCTCTGTACTCGTATTTCCATCCCCAAAATTCCAAAGTATATCATAGGTGCTATCAATCGGGGTGGTGAGGTTATTAAATGTAACAAAGCCTCCAGGGGTGCATGATATAAAAGAATTGGGTTGAACAAGGACTTCAGAAGGAATTGGAGACCAGTTTATAACCGTATCTAAGGTATTACTACACTCATTGTTATCTACGACTGTAAGCGAAATATCTTTTAAACCAGGTATTTCATATAATATGACAGGATTTTGCTCCATTGATGTATTTCCATCATCTAAGTCCCAAATCCATTGATTAATCATTTCTGCATCCGTAAAGGAACTATCAGTAAAGCCGACTGGCCCCACAATGCAAGTATCAAAATCAATTTCAAAATCAGCAGTAGTCTCTGGAAAGACATTAACAAATATGTTAGCTGTGTCTGCGCACACTTGTCCAGGATTTAATACAAGCATACCTTCAAAAACACCAGTATCAGGAAAGGAAACAACTGGTTCAAAATCATTGAAACGAATTATCTCTCCGTTTACTCCTGTATTAAACTCCCAATAATAGTCAGAAATATTATCTATTTCTCTACTATTATTTTCAAAAAGAAATTCTGATTGTCCGCAAAGGTTTATCAAAAATGCCTTATCATCGACCATGACGTCGAAAGGAATTTCTGCTACAACGGTGGGCTCACATGTAGTGACGTTAAATTGAAAATCCCTTTTAACAGTACTTAATAGAACTCCATTACGAAACTCTTCTACACAAACTCCTACCACGAACTGTCCATTGACTAAGGGAGTTCCAGTAATAATCCCAGTATTTGGGTCAATAGTAACTCTTGGTTCACCTCCTAATGGAAATTGGGAATTAAAGTTAGGCACTACATAAAGAACATCGCTATATGGTGGTGGTGCATCAGGATCTGGTGCTACTCCATTTAAGGAATTTGGATCACCTCCTCCTCCTTGTTGAGTACCCGCTAATCCACCTCCTAGAAAAGGTGCGCAAAAACTATACACCAATTGGTCACCATCGGGATCAGTGGCACTTTGGTCTGCTATTAGCGGTTCATTTCCACAAATCACAATTTCTGGAAAGAAATTAAAAGTAGGTGAGTTATTGCAAGTTTCTTGAGCAAATGGAGTCAATTCTATAGTATAGGTGGCCCCAGAGCTTTCTGGGTTGAATATATTGAGAATGTTATTATTTCTACAGCATCTTGAATATGTAATATCGTATGAACTAGGAGAATTAGGGAGTATAGCTGTAAATTTGTATACACCTCTTTCGACACAGGCTCCGAGCGGGATTACTAAACAAGGGTTATCTACATTAGGAGGAATATTATCAATTACTGGGGCCTCTAAATCGATACCTAAAATTTCAGTAGTCCCATTAAAAATAGAAACCGTACCTACAGAAGCTGCACCTGGAGCACTATCAAAGAGTGCACCATTTCCAGCACAATCTCTATAAATATTTAGTGTAAACTCATACTCCCCTCCTCCAAGACATACATAAGTAACTTCACCCCCAACAATATGTCTAGCGTTCCCGATGAATTGAAAAGCCATTAGGAAGACAAAAACAAGGCAAGTCTTAAATAATGATTGTGATTGCATATTATAATTTAAAATATTAGACTTTTGCAGATATTTGACTAGTTGATTGTTTTTTTTGGATCAAAACGTAATTAAATGTTAAAGACATCCGTTTACATACTGTGACTAAAGTACGCAAATCCCAAGTATACTATTAGTTAACTACACAATTTAACCCATTATTATGTAAAATCAACTACATTTCCTTAAATGATAGATATTGACCATTTTGAAAAAAGCCTCCAAGTTTTAAACCGGGGAGGTACTATATTATTTCCTACAGATACTATATGGGGTATTGGATGTGATGCCACCAATTCTGCTGCTGTAGATAAAGTGTATTCTCTCAAGAAAAGAGACAAACAAAAACCACTTATTGTTTTAGCATCTGATATAGAAATGATAAAGCAATATGTGATGCAAGTACATCCAAAATTGCAAACATTATTGGAGTATCATACTAGGCCGATTACCGTTATCTATGATCATCAAAGAGGATTACCTAGCAATGTAATCTCAAAAGACAATACTATTGGGATACGGATTCCTCAAGACAACTTTTGCAGAGAATTGATACGGTCTTTTGGCAAACCCATCGTAGCTACCTCAGCCAATATTAGTAATGAAGCATTTCCTAAAAATTTTGGTGAAATAACATCTACGGTACTTAAAAAGGTGGACTTTACAATTCCTTATCGCCAGAACGACAATAATTTTCTACCGCCTTCAGCTATTGTTCGCTTAAGCCCTAATGAAGAGCTAATTTTTCTAAGAAAGTAGAACGCTACCCTATTGTTTTCAGGTTCATCATACAAATACTATATTTGTCATGCATGAAATGTACTGTTTATTACAATGACACCTCAGTTCAACCGACTCCCAACAAAATGAGCTTTTTTGAGGAGCTTTACTTTGACTACAAAGTAAACATTGAAAAAGAATCTCAACGCTTAAGTTTATTTGTGCATCCAAAACAAAGCATTCGATTATCGAAGGTAGTTGTTGAATTTCCATATCAGTTTAAAACAAGCGATAAGTTATTTTGTAATGGGTTTCAGTCTTGGACAGAAAGCAGAACATACCATCCGAATGATTCCATTCCACGATTAAGAAAATTGGCTCAGCCATACTTTCAGTTTTATGGGGATGAGCATATGTTTGCTGACAAGCCTCCAAAATTGTATTCCTGGACGTATGGGTATATCAATGATTTCAATCAATACACTCTTATAGGAAGTGTTCAAGAAAACACTTCTTTTAGTTTGATTGAATATGATACGGAATCAAATGTCATCCGACTAATTAAGAAGTGTGATAATATTGAGCTAGACCATAGCTTTCCTGTCTTTGATTTATTCGTAGACAAGGGTTCTGAAAAGACTGTTTTTGATGGCTATTTCAAGGCAATAGGACCTACTTCTAAAAAATTAGCGCCTACTTTCGGTTGGACCAGTTGGTATAGACATTACAATAAAATTTCTGAGTCCAAAATTCTTGAAGACCTTGAAGCCTTTGCCAAGCATACTGATGAAATACCTTTTAACGAAACTGATAGAATATTTCAAATAGATGATGGGTATCAATCTGCCATTGGAGATTGGTTAAATCCATCCAAAGACTTTGCCAATGGTCTAGCAAAAATAGCTTCAAAGATTAAGGCAAAAGGCTTAAAACCTGGAATTTGGATTGCTCCTTTTGTCTGTGGTAAAGAATCAAAAATTTTTGCTAATCAAAAGGATTGGATTCTTAAAGACAAGAATAATAAACCGCTCAAAGCAGGCTATAACCCACTTTGGGGTGGTTGGTACTATGCTTTAGATTTTTACAACAAACAAGTGAAAGATTATCTCACTGAAGTATTTTATACTTTCCAGAGTAAATGGGGTTTTGAAATAATAAAAGCTGACTTTCTATTTGCCGCCTGTATTGCTCCTCCAAAAAACAAAACTAAAGGACAAGTGATGCATGAATCCATGCGGTTCTTAGATCAGCTTATGGGGCAAAATCAACTCTTAGCTTGCGGAGTACCTTTAGGAAGCATATTTAACTTGACCTCTTTTTGCCGCATCGGCCCAGACACCCATTTGGCTTGGGATCATAAGCTGCTTCGTTTTTTAAGAAAACGAGAGCGAGTCTCTACTATAGGAGCACTGCGCACAATAATACATAGACGACACCTCAACAATAAGGTATTTATAAATGATCCTGATGTATTCATCATGCGTGGGGATGGGCACAAATTAAGTGATACCCAACAGTACACTATAATGCTAATACAAGTACTTTTTGGAAATCAGATTTTCAATTCTGATAATTGGTCGACATATGATGAGGAAGTTTTGGAAGAGATTAAAGGGCTTTTAGCTTTTAGAAATGCCGATATTTTAAGCTGTAAAGAGACCTCAAGTGACTTATTTCAAATTAGCTTTAAAACAAAAGAAAAATTTACAGCTTATGTAAATCTAAGCAATCGTAAAATCAATATAGATGTGCTTAATTTGATTTCAGCTTACGAATTGCTCCCCTATGAAAGCATGGTATTTAAGGGAATTAAGGAAAGCTAAGAACTACTTATGTGTAAGTTGCATGTATGACTTTTGCGCATTCAAAGCTTCATCTATTATAGGATCTTCGCTGTGCAATATCCTATAAAAAGCCAAATCTCCGTATAACTGTTTTCCAATTCTAGCTTTAATATCATTCGAAATTGCCCTTTTAATAGAATTATTGAGTGGAGTCTTTTGAATCGGGTCCGTTTTAATCGAATCATAAAAAGATTCTAACTGTATTAGTATCCCTTCATCAAATTTAAAATTATTGACAAATTCATCTTCGCTCATACTTATCTCATTTTGTTCCGTGTATTTGAAGGCAAAACGAGTAAGAACACCATTTAATTTTTGGTAGTAATTATCAAGTAACAAAGAGTCATAAGGAACATATACATCTGGAGTGATACCACCGCCAGCATAAACTTGTCTTCCATTGGCCGTGTAAAACTTACTAGTATCAGAAATTTCAACTTGATTATTATTAGTAAACTCGCCAGAATCAATACGCTTTTCTAAATAACTATTATAATCACCTTTATCTTCATAGTCCCTTTGAATTAATCTCCCTGCTGGTGTATAGTATCTAGCTACAGTTAACCTAAGCGCGGACCCATCGTTAAGATCGAACTGTTCCTGAACTAAACCCTTGCCATATGAACGTCGACCGATTATTAATCCTCTATCCCAATCTTGTATTGCGCCAGCCACAATCTCGCTTGCTGAAGCAGAATTTTCATCAATAAGTACACATACTTTTTCAATGTCAAAAATATTTCTGCCAGCAGAGAAAAACTCTTCTTTCTTTACATTCTTGCCAATAGTGTAGACTAGCTTTTGGTCTTTTTCTTGAAAAATTTGATTTAAAACTTTTATTGCTTCATGAAGATATCCACCTCCATTTTGACGAAGGTCAAAAACAAGATTTTTCATCGCATGTGTTTCTACCAATTCTTTCAAAGCATCCATAAAATCGGTTAGTGTATTTGCACTAAACTTATTCAATTTTATATATCCCGTTTCTTCGTCCAACATATAATGGACATCAACACTACTTACTACGATTCTATTACGGATGACTTCTTTTTTTAATGGCTTGTTTTCTCCTTTTCTCAAAATAGTAAGTTCGACTTTCGAACCCGAAGTTCCTCTAAGTTTACTAATAATATCATCCTTATCCTGCTCCTCCAAATCTTTATTTTTTCCTTTTGCTGCTATTATTTTATCCCCTTTCTTAAGTCCTGCTTCAAGTGCTGGACCTCCGTCTAAAAGATTGAGAACAACAATTGTATCACCAAGGAGTAAATATTCGATACCAATACCTACAAAACTACCATCCAGCTGTTCGTTTGCCTTCTTTACTTGCTTCGCTGACATATAGACTGAGTGGGGATCCAAGTCTTTAAAAAGTGAAGTAATAGCTGATTCTACCAGCACCTCAGCATTTACGGTATCCACGTATTTTGCTTGGATATATCTTATCAATTCCTCCACCCTTCCTTGGCCAATGGTTTGCGTAGGGCCATTAGTGTTCTCAAAAACTATTTTAGTTTTATTAGCTGGTGGCTGAAGCTTAGCGCCAACCAGCATGCCCCCAAGCATTATTACTGCCAGTAATAAGGGCAACCAAACATTGATTTTACTTTTATTATTCTCCTCTATCTGCATGAATTCGTCAAAATACAGCTTTAATAAGTCTAATTAGTTACTACTTTAGAAAAAATTAATCATATCGGCCAGAAATACCTTTTTGACACTAAAATTCAATATGATACAATTGAATAGCATGATATAATTGAATATAAAGATTAAAATAAAATATTGTTTTTAAATTCGGGACAATCTTAAATAATATACGGATGATTGATAAATTAGATAGAGATATATTGGCCACACTACTCGAAAATGCAGATATGCCCTACACAGAGGTTGCTAAAAAATTGTTTGTGTCTGGTGGGACAATTCATGTCCGTATGAAAAAGCTTCGCGACCAATTGGGCATAGTAAAAGGAGCACATTTGGCCATTGACCATACCAAACTAGGTTATGACATCACTGCTTTCATTGGTATTTTCTTAGAAATGAGCTCTATGTACGAGGAGGTGACTGAAAAGCTTAAAGAAATACCTGAAATTGTAAGTGCCCACTACACCACCGGAAATTATAGCATATTTGCTAGAATCGTATGTAAAGATACTAACCATTTGAGGTCCGTATTGTCCAATAAGATACAAAATATTAAAGGAATACAGCGTACAGAGACCTTTATATCACTAGAAGATAGTATTGATAGACCCTTAAAAATCAGTGAGTAAGACAATAGTCATTTAATGGAATAATTATTGAACTATTTAAGCGTTTACTAACTGTAATTGGAGTTTTTACTAGGTATTAGCTCTGGAAATATACTTTCATGCTACGTCAAATACTTTTTATCGCTATTGGATTTACCCTTACAACTGCTCTATCCGCTCAAGGAAAAATCATTCCAAATAGCCCTATCCATTATAGATTATTGATGACATCAGTCAATATTGAAGATGTTCAACCAGATGAAATATCCATTAGTTTGAACGCTTTTAATACTGGCCGTCAACCAATTGATCTTTCTAATTTCAATTCTGCTCCTGAAGAAATGGAAATCAAATTCGAAGAATCATTTCATAGAAGTAATTTAAGTGAATTACAAGATGAAATACTGAGTAGCCTTTTCGCAAAGAATATTGTAATCCCAAATGGAAAAATTTTAAGGGATCTCAGATTCAATCTTCCTAGTAACCAAGCATTATACAAACAACTTACAAAAAAGAACAAAAGATATACAAAGAACTATAATCCAAAAAAGAGAATTAATAATGGTCCTGAAGTCAAATACAAAACTTCTAACAAAAAGCTAAATCCAACTCCTTCTCTCTTTGCAAAGAGAAATAAGAAAAAATCTTCTTCAAAGAAAGATGAAGTAAATGAAGTAGTTGCTTCAGCAAATACTAAAAAAGATACTAAATTATCCTCCTCCTCTAAGACTTCTCCAATTGGTACCAATCCAGTAAAAACAAGGCCTAAGAATCTCCCTTCTAAGAATGAGGTTGACATGTCAAAAGAAAAAATCGTAAAAGTTGATAGTTCTTACAATACTAGTTCAAGGGCAATCAACAAATCTGCTGCTGAAAAATCAAAGGTTATAGCTACTACAAAAGTGAATTCGAAAACAAATATCGAAAGTAAATCTAGTACAGTTAACACTCCTTCAACAGCTGCTAATTCGACTTCCATCGCCAAGCCAAAGACAAATAGTAGTACAGAAATGGCTAGCAAAAAAATAGTGCCTACAGTCGAGGTAAAAAAGAAAAAAGAAATACTTAGCGGTGAAAGTATTGCAGAAGTTAAGAAGATAGATGTAGTTGAGCCAAGCACAATAGGCATTGAAGAAAAAGTTGAGGAGAAAACTCCAAAAAAACTTTCTATAATCGAGCGTCAAAAACTTAAAAGACAAGAAAGAGAACTAGCGAAAAAAAATGAATATAAATTTGAAAAAGCTTCACAAAAAGAGGATGAAAAAGCCATACTAGAATCTTTAGGTGCTAATAAAAAGGATAATGAGGGTGTCGCATTTGATACCAAAGCAAGTGTTGAGGCTTCTAAAAACTCTTACGCAGAGAAAGCATTATGTCCTGATCTTGTGTTACAAAGCATCAATGTTGTAAAAAATAAAGGGAGATCGGTTACACTAGAATATACTTTAGCAAATGTAGGAAAAGGGCCAGCTTACTTAGGTAAAAATAAAAGAAGTCAAGGAATTGCTTTAAGAGCTTTTCTTTCATCATCTGAAAGGATTAGCAGGGGCGCCTTACCATTAAGTGGAGGATTTGTTGACTATGACGATGATGGTTCTGGGCATAAACTTTATCCAAATAATAGCTTTACAGGTACCTTGAAGCTAGATATTAATACAATGACACGATTTACTCCCTTCATAATTTTAAATTTTGACCCATTCAATGTAATCGATGAATGTGATAAGACCAATAACTACGGAAGTGTAAAAGTGGGTAAATAAGAGATTTACCTTCTAGACTGTTTGGCTTCTGGATCCAACACTTTGAAATTGAGAAAGCTGAAAATCATATTCCGACCCATCAAGTGAACTATCAGCAAGTTTAGTCTTTAATGTATACAACTTAAGTAAAACCTCTTCTATACAAATCAAGCGAGCTGCTTCTGAAGTGGTCAATTTGTCTTGAAGTACAATTAACTTTTCCTGTTCTGACATTAACGAACTTATCAAGGTTTCAAAATCACCTTGAGTGTGTGGGTTTGATCTAGAATAAACACTTCCAATCGTCGTACTAGCAGGAAAATAATTGTATTGACTTGCATCTATTTCTTGAAAAGCAATATCAATATCAGTAACGCTATCTTTCCACAAGAAAGCCGTTTCCATTACTAGTTTTCCAAGATATGCAGGAACTGTAAATCGCTTATATTCCTTATTTGAAAATTGATAAAGAGAGTTATCTAAATCGAGTAATACAGCCAATTCATGGCAGATAACTGAAGCTATATGGATAGGGGTATACCAGTCGTGGTGAATACAATTTAAAGAAATCCAGATAATTGGATTATTAACTGATTTATAGCTTTGAATATCTTTTCTACTACTAAATGGTAAAATTACCAATTGTGAAGGCGAACCTAAGTCTTCAAAATAATCAGGATATTTTTGTATTCTATCAAAGACTTGGCGGTTTGACAATCCATTGGCGTGATAAAATCTATGAAAACGCTTATTTTCATTATTTACCCACTGGAAACTAAGCACATTCTCTGCGAAATGCTTATGTTTCAAGGCTTCCAAAAAAATTTGGATTCCTGCTTCTATCTTGTTCTTTTGGATTTTAGTAAAAAAAGAAGCCCTAGTTCTTCCAACCTTAATTGGGTATGAGTTCATTGGTATAATATATAGTATTATTATATATACAAATGTCTCTTTTTGTTACAAAAAGGGTCTATATTCTTTCCATTTGCTTGATGTCTTTAACTACTAACTGAATCATATCTCCTACGCGCTCTTCCAACTTAATAATTTTACCTCTTTTCATTGATTCTATAAGGTCTTTTTGATAGTGCCTAATAGTAATCAATTCTAGATTTCGCTCCACACTAGTCTTAAAAGTATCCTTGATTTGCTCTGTAAATGCTTTTATTCTATCATCTGTATCATTCGCACAAACAGAGAAGCTTATGGCTGAATTTTGCATCATATTGATTTGAATCCTGTGCTTAGCAATTTCTTGAAATAAATAACTCAAATGATGCTCCGCAACAAATGAAAAATCTAATGTGCTGATGCTTATGATTGCCTGCTCTGATTCAATAGTAATGATTGGAGGATAGCCATCAATAACCTCTCCGGATACTAAGGTTCCATCCCCATCTGGCTCAAGGAATGACTTAACATGCAATGGTATGTTCTTATTTTGTAATGGTTTTATTGTCTTAGGATGTATCACCTTCGCACCATAATAAGTCATTTCAATAGCTTCTTTATAACTCAAGCTATCAAGTTTAGTAACATTCTTGAATTTTCTTGGATCTCCAGTCAAAACACCTGGAACATCTTTCCAAATAGTCATAGTTTCAGCATCTAAGCCATATGAGAAAATCGCAGCAGAATAATCTGAGCCTTCTCTCCCTAGTGTAGTGGTATTATTTTCATTTGTAGAGCCAATAAATCCTTGGCTAACAATCAAATTGTGGTTCTTGAACAATGGCTTTACTTTGTCTGCTATATTTTCTTTGGTACGCCCCCATTGCACCCAAGCTTCTCTATAAATATCATTAGTGATGATAATATCTCTTGCATCCTGCCATAAAGCATTTGCCCCTTGTTGTTTTAGTTTAGCATGCAAAAGCTTAGAGGATACTAATTCTCCAATACTTACTATCTGATCATAGATGTAATCATATTGTGCATTGGGCTCATCTAATACCCACTCAATCTCAACAAAAAGGTCATTGATATCTCCAAGTAATTGCTGATCCTCTGACAAACCTAAATTCGCAATGACTGACAAGTGATTTTGCTTGACAAATTCTAAGCTTTCAAGTGCTTTCTGTTTATCTGAAAAATGCTTCACAACTTGCTCCATCTGATTGGTAGTCTTACCAATAGCAGAAACAATTATCATTATATTTTGATCTGGATAACTAGCAAGAATAGAGACAACATTCTTGATTTGTTCGGCGTCTCTTAGAGAGGCTCCACCAAATTTGAATACGCGTATTGGTTTCATTGAAGCAAAATTTTCGCAAATCTAGCACAATTGAGTAAAAATCCGCAGATAAAGGCCCCGAATTAAGACAAGTTTGTAAACAACAAGATTTAGACTCATTGAAGAGCTTGAGGTCTGAGACAGACATTTTTCATTTTTAGGATAAGAACCAGGATTTTATTTCAATTTCTTGATATGCTTTAATTAACATTTGTTACTTTTAGCGTCCTTATATAAAAGAGAATGAATCCAGAAATCCAACATGCTTTCCTTGTCCTTCTTGTAGGAATGATCACCGTTTTTGTCGTACTTAGCTTGGTAGTCCTTACAGGAAAATCACTCATTCTTTTGGTAAATAAATATGGCCCAATGCCTAAGAAGGCGTCTATACAAAAAAGAGATTTCGTTCCTTTAATCAATGATTCTCTAAGATCTAAATCTCAATTACGAAAAGAGCAACTTGCTGCTTTGGTAAGTACGGTTGAGATTGTAACCCAGGGAAAAGGAAGAATCTTAAAAATTGAAAAAGAAAGCCAAAAATAAAAGTGCCTAAATAAGTTATTATGTCAAAAGAAATAAAATTATGTCTAGTTTATCGAGATATGTGGCAGTCTGCGGGGAAATATGTACCTAGAGTTGATCAGCTCAATAAAGTAGCACAGCCTATAGTAGACATGAAATGTTTCACTAGAGTTGAAACAAATGGTGGTGGTTTTGAGCAAGTAAATTTACTTTATGGAGAAAATCCGAATCGAGCAGTTCGAGAATGGACCCAACCCTTTAATGATGCTGGGATACAAACACAAATGCTTGAAAGAGGACTCAATGGAATTCGCATGAGTCCCGTTCCCGCAGATGTTAGAAAGCTCATGTTTAAAGTAAAAAAGAAACAAGGGACAGATATCTCTAGATCTTTTGATGGGTTAAACAACCCGCAAAACTTGGCCAACTCGTTTAAGTTTGCCAAAGAAGGTGGAATGATTGCTCAAGCTGCATTAAGTCTTACCTTCTCTCCCCTACATACAGTTGATTACTACGTAGACCTTGCAGATAAATACATTGACCTCGGAGCAGAAGAAATCTGCATCAAAGATATGGCGGGTATAGGACGTCCAGTATCCGTTGGGAAAATCGTGGCCGGTATCAAAAAACGCCATCCGAGCATTCTAGTTCAATACCACGGACACTCCACTCCTGGCCTTTCAGTAGCGTCCTCTTTAGAAGCGGCAAGAGCAGGAGCTGACATTATAGATGTTGGAATGGAACCTCTATCATGGGGTACTGGACACGCAGATTTATTGACTATTCACGCCATGCTCAAAGACGCTGGGTTTAGCCTTCCTGAGGTAGATACGGAGGCATATATGCACGTGAGAGGCCTAACACAGTCGTTTATGGATGACTTCCTTGGATTTTATATTAACCAGAAGAATAGATTCATGAACTCATTGCTAATCGGCCCTGGTCTTCCAGGTGGAATGATGGGTTCTTTAATGGCGGATCTTGAAAAAAATCTGGCCAGCATCAATAAATGGCTTACTAAAAATAGCAAACCAAATATCACACAGGATGAGTTGCTTATTAAGCTTTTCAAAGAAGTTGAATATGCTTGGCCGAAGTTAGGATACCCACCTTTGGTTACTCCGTTTAGCCAATATGTCAAAAACGTTTCCTTGATGAATGTCATGGGTACTATCAAAGGCAAAAAGAGATGGAGCATGATTGATGAGAATACTTGGGGAATGCTCATGGGTAAATCCGGAAAACTACTCGGACCATTAGGCGATGAAATAATGGCTTTAGCAAAGGCCCAAAACAGAGAATTCTTTAGTGGTACACCTCAAGATCTTTATCCAGATGAGCTAGAATTATTCGCGGCTAAAATGGACGAGAAAGGATGGGAATATGGAGAAGATGATGAAGAGTTGATGGAGTATGCAATGCATCCACAGCAATACGAAGACTACAAGAGTGGAAAAGCTAAAGAGAATTTCCTTAAAGATTTAGCAAAAAGAAAAGCAGATAAAGAATCTCCAGCAGGAGTTCCTGCGGCTGGAGCAGCGGCAGCCCGTGTTGTTGCGGGAGTCGCTGCTCAAAGCAGTTCAGCCCCTTTTCAACCTAAAACGCTAAACCTTAATATCAACGGTGAAGCATTCAAAGTGTCTATTGGATATGATGAAGCAGACACTGCCACCTCTGACACTAATAAGCTATCAGCAGCTCCAGCAGCCGAAGCTGCAAGTAATGGCAATGCATACCCTAAGGAAGATGGCTTACAAGAAATATTGGCTCCACTAGAAGGTAAATTTTACCTTACAAAAGATACAGGTGAAGTAGGAATCAAAGTTGGGGATAAAGTAAGTGCTGGGCAAACAGTGGCTTACATAGAATCTATGAAAGTAATCAATTCTGTCACCTCTGAAATGTCTGGTGAGGTAGTACAAATACTGGTACGTCATGGAGACGAGATTGAAGAAGATGATGTGATAATAAAATTGAGATAGTGGATACATTACAAAAGTTATATGAAATGACTGCTTTCGGGGAGCTTGCTGCTTCGCCAGGCACTTTTCTCATGTTAGCTATTGCTTTCTTTTTACTTTACCTAGGTATCTACAAAAGATATGAGCCTCTTTTATTAGTCCCCATAGCCTTTGGACTTTTATTGGCCAATCTACCTGGTGGTAATATGAGTGTAACTCCAGAAGTAGAGGACATGCATCTTCTAGAGATTGCTAAAAAACATGGCATTATGAATTTACTTTATTATGCCTTAATCAAAACTGGATTGTTACCACCCCTTATTTTTATGGGTGTTGGTGCCATGACCGACTTTGGCCCAATGCTCAGAAACCTCCGATTGGCATTCTTTGGAGCAGCTGCCCAGATTGGCATATTTACTATTTTTGTATCCGCAGTAGCTTTCGGCTTTAGCCCCCAAGAAGCAGGTGCCCTTGGAATCATCGGAGGAGCGGATGGACCTACAGCTATATACACCGCTATTATTCTTGCACCAGATTTATTAGGTCCTATTGCCATTGCAGCGTATTCTTATATGGCATTAGTTCCAGTGATCATTCCTTTCCTAGTGAAGTTGACCATGTCTGAAAAGGAGATTAAAATCAATATGAAGAAACAGGAAAAAGATTTTCCAAATAAGACAAGTATTAAGAATATCAAAATGGTTAAAATCATTTTCCCCATCACCTTAGCAACACTTGTAGCCCTACTCGTGCCTTCTTCTGTACCATTGGTGGGAATGTTATTATTTGGTAACTTAATCAAAGAAATAGGGACAGATACGAATAGACTTTTCGTCGCTGCTTCGGAGACAATAATGAATACTGCAACTATCTTTTTAGGACTAACGGTGGGCGCCACTATGACAGCATCTACTTTCCTTAATAGTGAAACTCTATTTATAGTAGTAGGTGGATTTCTTGCTTTTGCAATATCAATTGTGGGTGGAATTACGGCTGCAAAAATCTATAACCTTTTTGCTAAGAAAAAGATAAACCCATTAATTGGTGCGACTGGCCTAAGTGCGGTGCCTATGGCTTCAAGAGTGGCTAATGAGATAGCTCTAAAATATGATAGTCGAAATCATATTTTACAGTATGCTATGTCTTCAAATATATCCGGTGTGATTGGATCTGCTGTGGCTGCAGGTGTATTGATTTCTTTTCTATCAAGCTAAGTTCAGGCTAAGGCATAAGTGTGTGAAATGACTTTATCACAATAGGAGTTCCCCACATATTCATAGTCATTCCATCAAACTCAGAAGCTAGCACGTTCACTTTAGCACCCTCCAGCTTCAATTGTTCTGGCATTTGTATAGGGGCATACTCTTTTCCATCGTCCCCAATAATACTCCAAAAGCCTCCTTCTAATTCTTGATATTTTACTGTGCCTTTTATCTTCATTTCTTAAATATTAAATTTTTATTGTGCCTTAGAGGCCATAAAATTATCTAATGTCTCACTTAGGTTTTTTATGATTTTACTTTGCTGAAGTATTGTTGAACGCAATTCACGAACCTCTCCATGTAAAATATTATTGAGATTATTCGGGGAAGGTAAGAATGGACTCAACTTGGCCCTTACATACCAGACTTCTTGTATTTCATTGATAGGAACCATAAACGAGCCGTAGTAATCATTATCAGATATAAGCACTAGAGATTTACTCTCTTTGATTTTGTTATAGACTCTTTTGACGAGGACATCACTCTTTGTTACAATCACATAAACATAATTATCCTTTATAGAACTCTCCCAATAATTAGACTCTTGGTAACTACATACCACTTTGTCGCCTTCGAATAAAGTCGGCTCCATACTATCACCAGCGACATCAAATGAACGATGTGTTCCAGTCTTGTATTTATAATCAGGTAAAGTATAGGTAGGCAGATCGGACATAAAAGTGGCATTGCCAATCTCTGAAGGATAACCTGCCTGCGCAGGTACAGGAACATGCAGAATGCGCTCATCCCCTTCTTGATCTGATACCACAGTCAACACCCTGACAGCTTCATCTACTTCATCCCCTTTTAGGAACATTGGCGGCTTTCCATGATGCAAAAAAAATGGATTAATATTGTACACTTCCACACTTTTTCGCAGCAGCTCCAAGGTCACATCTCGTCTTCCTTTTAAAATCTCACTCAAGCTCTGTGGTAAATAATCTAATGACTTAGCAAATTGGCGGCTAGACTTCACCTCCTTTGTTTCTCGTAATTTATCGTGGCACTTGATAAATCGCTCTGTGATAATATTGCTCATTTATTATTGTCCGTTTCGTAAACCAAATGTAAATAAATATTCGCATATTGTGAATATTACTCATATATAGTTACAAAATATTTTTTGCAATCATTCTCTTTTGTTGAATTCATTGCCTTGCAGCCCAACTTATTCACATTTTTACAATGCAGTGTTAATAAGGTAGCTGTTGATTTAAATTTAATTTGGGCGATACCTGATTATTCGCTTGGCGTCTCATAATCAGGTCAGGCTCCTCTAGGCTCGTTGTTCACTCGGTATCCCATCTCCTAGGTCGTCGGGACACGTCTTCCTTAGCCTACCCTTCTAGGCTGCGCAATCAGTCGACCCTTCCATATCCTTATCGCAAAAAAGTCAAATCTAAAAATTGGTGTAATTAATTTCTCTGATTCCAGACTTCCTTAGACTATTGATATGCACAATACTTGAAATTGAAAACTCTTTTTTCGCAAAGGATAGTAGTGATATGACTGTAAGGAATAGTCCAAGCCTAATTGCGAGGGAGCGCGGCTTGCAGGCGCAGGACCAAAGCGAAGCGGAGTCATGCATAGCCTGGTCCTGCATATAAGGGATTGGCTTCAGCCACAATCCCTTATATGCAGGATGTGCCCAAATAAAAAAAAATAATAATTGGGAATTTAATTCTGCTTAAGTGAATCTGGATGTACTTCTACCTTTCGCTTTTCGGAAGAAATAAGTTCTCCGCTAAGCTTTCTATCTTGCTTAATCTTTTCTCGATTTTCGATCAAACCTTCAAGCAAAGGTTTTACTTCAAGTTTTTTCTTGTTTAGATTTCTATGGTAAGTAGTCACAACAAAGTTGACCATATCTTCTGGGTGATGTATTCCAAGCTGATTGAGGTAGACAGAAAAACGAGAGCCTTCACGGAATCCATAGTTGTAGCTAATCCACCGCCCAAAACTAAAATACAATTTCTTTACTGCCACTTCTTCGGGTACAGATTTGAATTTTTCCTGAGAAGGTATTTCGATGAGTTTGTTGAATTGGACAAAAGCATCCGCCAAGTCTTTTGGAATATATACTCCATCTAGATATTCTTGCTTTATACGTTTTTGGTAGTGCTCTTCTGCAGTCATCTCAGCTTTTGAAGGTCTGGTCTGACCTACTAGCGTCCAAGAAAGGGAAGATAAAAGCACAAATAAAAGAAGTCTAGATACCACTATCGTTAATTTTAATATATGAGTCGACAGGACTCTTTCATTAACTACAAATAAACGACCAATATTTCACATGGGTTATTAAATAATGTTAAATAAAACATATAATCTGCAAGTATAGTACTTAATGGCTTATAGCTTGATTATTTTATGGGTTTCTGAACCTTGATCTGTTTGAATTACGAAGTAGTACAATCCACCGATTAAGCCACTGACATCTATTCCATGATAGCTAATTCTGTTATGAACTGAATAGTTTTTGACCAATTGACCAGCACTATTAAACAGTTTAATTTCATCCACTTGGAGTGGACTATTGGTTGTGAAATCAACTCTGTTCGTGACAGGATTTGGCGCTAAGGTAAAAGAATTGCTTGGTGCTAAATCTCTTATATTCAAAGGGACCTCGTTTGATATAACATCGATTCGTGTTACAAATGCATCAGTGCAACCAGTCGCTCCAGAAGCAATCAAACTTGGAAAATAAATCCCAGGTTGTGTATACAGATATGTAGGATTTTCTTCTGTACTTGTATCTCCATTGCCGAAGTCCCATAAGTAGGAAACCGCATCAGTTGTTGAGTTTGTAAATTCAATTTCCTGGTTTTCTTCAAATTCAACAAAGCTTGTACTTACCTGAAACATAGCAATTGGAGAAGTATCCAAAGCGACCGCTTCAATCTCAACTGGAGTTCTTCCACAGAAATCTAAATACTGAATGCCTAAATTATAAAAGTATTTATATGAAATTGGTGTTCCATTTTCATCTCCAGTTATTTGGATATTTTGATCTCTTTCTGCGGTATATGGGTATTGGGCAACACCATTAGTTACTCCAAGTGATATAGGGCCTTCGTTATATAATATCCTGTAATTCACTCCTTCAGCCAATCGAATGTCTACATCAGTTGTTTGCCAACCTGTTCCGTCAGAACGCACTAATTCCGTATCTATTTGATCCCCCCTACCATTTTCTACTGCCACAAAAATAATTCCTATATCTTCTGAATAAAAATCAAAGGAAGTAATGCTTAAAGGTGATTCTACATCAAAGCTAAGACCATCACGTACAGTATTAGAAAGTGTAATATCATCGGTACCACTTGGCCCAACTGAGGTTGAGCGTAAAATATCTCCATAGATAATAGTCGGCTCCTCGAGTGCCTCCATGGCAAACTGACTTCCTTCTCCTAACAAGTTTCCTCCTACTTGACTATCAAACCACTGTACGAGTCCTTCTTCTAAAAATTCAGCTCTAACCAATTGGGTACCTTCTCCGCATGCCATTTGTCCCTCCACTGTAATATTTTCTAATTTTCTTTTAGCAGAAATAATAATTTCTTTAACAATAGTATTGTTTAGCACTCGCTCGTCCACTTCTCCATTAGGATTAGAAATATTAACTTCTAAAGTATGAGGCCCTAGTGGAAAGGCAAGATCACTCAAAACTACTGTATCGATTCCTCTAGGCGCCAATTCTCCAGTCCAGTTGATAGTGCTAGCTTCATCAAGTACACCATCAATAGAAAAGGTAAGGTCTGCGTTTCGTAAAGTATCTCGTGTATTATTTAAGAAAATAAATTCACCTGTCAACATTTCATCACATTCTACCGGATCAGTTATTATGTTTAAGGCAACTACGTCGTTGTTTACTCCCACTGCGGGTGTTGGCACAAAGCCTTCTGCTATCATATAATTATAAGCAGCATAAACATCTATTATTCCTTGTCCATAAATGTTGTCTTCTCCTGGCTCCCCAAGATCTCTACATGTATTGTATAAAGCTAATTTCAAATCTCTAGAAGTCGCATTTGGAAAAGCCTGTTTTAAAACTAGTATAGATCCCGAAACGTGTGGTGCCGCCATTGATGTTCCTGACTTGAATCCATATTCATTTTCCAAGGCTACAGATCTTACTCCGACGCCAGGCGCAGAAACTTCAGGCTTAATAAGAAGTGAACCTTCACCTTCGCAAACTGATGGGCCATGACTAGAAAACCCAGCTACGTCAAGCCTGCCATTACCATCAACACTAAGTGCAGCTACTGAAAAAACATTAACAAGGTCAATGCTAATATTTTTAGGTGAAGTGATGGTCTTCGGGTCAGGGCCTGCGTTACCAGCACTAAAGACAACAGCTACTCCCGTAGCCTCGACAGCAGTTAAAACATCTCGGTAGACACTGTTACATTCAGAATCTTGTACAGAAGGGTCCCACCAACTATTGTTGACTACATCTGCCATATCTTCGGTAGTATTAATATCTCCATCTGGATTAGTGGACCATTCAAAAGTCCCAATATTACTTTGGGTACCTCCGCCACATAAATTTGCAGAACCCATCCATTGTGCGTCAAATGCAACGCCAATGGTGTCTTGAGTAGCAAGATCTAAACCAAGTACTGTACCTAAGACATGGGATCCGTGATCACCACATTGAAAAGGCGTAGATGCTTGACCAGTGAATCTATACCATCCTTGAGAATCTCCATTCGTGTTTCCTCGATATCTACCTGCATAAGCAGAATGTGTGGGGTCTATTCCAGTATCCGCTACCAAAGCAAGTTGTCCATATCCAGTATAACCCATTTCCCATAAAGGTCGAACATTAATCGCATCAAGACCTGGCTCTACTCCATTAGGTAAGATAGTAGCAGGACCTTCATCTATGCTTTCTTCTAATTCCAACTGACCATCCAAGCCAATAATTTGAACTCTGTCATCATTACTTAGCTTAGCTATCGCTTTTGCGTTTGCAGTAAAGAAAATAGTATTGGCTATCCAATAGGAGTTAATCGTCTGAGAAACAATGCCATTATCTTTCGACATTTTATCCATTATAGCAGATTGAGAAGAAGCTGCCTTAGACTGAAGCGCAGAAAGCACCGTTTTGGCTCGGACTTCTGGACTTACTTTTGCAGCTGAAAGTGTACGATCTAATCCTTCAACATCCACCTTATCTTCAAGAAGAATGTAAACATCGAAGTATGTCTTTCCACTATTTTCTAACTCTTCAATGAGAGAATCATCTAGTGTGCTGTAATTTAGATCTTGGCTATATAAATTGCCTATACTAAGCACAAGAAAGCATAGTAGATAGAGTAGTTTATTCATCTTTTTTGGTTGGTTTATATTGAGGGTATAATGTACAATTAAATTGAAAAAGAAACGACTTTTAATCAAGTAATCAATCCTTAAAAACAGTTCTTAATTTAGATAAATTAAGGAATAGTTCCTATACCTAAAACAATTAGAAGTTGAAAATTGGTTGAGCTGTAATTCCCCATTTTTTGTTGAAAATCTCTATTAGAACTAAAATTTGAGCCGAATTAAAGCAATTTTATATAAGTAAAAACCTACACATTAAGATGCAGAATATATTTAAACAATTCACATTGTTATGTTTATGAATCTAAACTAAAATAAATATAAATTTTTAGCATAGAATCATGAAAAGCGAGGCCATAAAATTTTTACCTGGTCTAATAAAGTCGTATTTTTACTACAATAACCTACCATAAAAAATTGCATTAGCCACACAAACTGATGCGACCGAATTACATCAAAGTTTACCTGTTCAGATAAATATGCACAAACATATATTTAATTGAGCTTGTTCATGCTTGATGATTTAAATCTCAATGCCAACCATTTTAGAATAATCTGAATACCATATGAGTAGTATGCTTATATAGGTATAATGCTATTATTATTATTAAAACAAACACTGATGAATTTATTATTACAAAGCATTTCTAGACTTAGTCTTAAAAGCAATTCGAAGGCTGCAATTTTATATTCAAGTAGAATTCTTGCATTTATGTTTGCATTTTGCATATTTGGTTTATCTAATTTCAACCAGATTTCTGCTCATAATTCCTCTCCGAATTATGACATGTGCGATGATGTAACGAATGGTGGAACTATTTTTACTGATGAAGTAGGCTGTGGAAATCCTTACTTTGATCCTTCAACTATTTTAAGTACTAACCCAGCCACAGGCGGATCAGGAGCTTTAGAATATTTATGGATGAGTACTACTGATGACCCTAATGGTACATCTTCAATATGGAACATCATCCCTGGATCAAGCGGTGAAAGCTTTGATCCACCCCTTATTTCTCAGACTACATCCTATAGAAGATGTGCCAGAAGAGCGGGTTGTACTCTATGGATTACTGAATCAAACATTGTAACCGTTGAGCTTGATTGTAATCTTCCAAATATCGGAAACACTGTTTTTAATGATTTGAATATGAATGGTATTCAAGATGCTGGTGAACCAGGAGTTGCCGGGGTAATGGTAAAGCTGTTGGATGCTGGCGCAGATGGTGTATTTGGAACGGGAGATGAAAATATTGTTGCTACAGAAACAACTGATAGTAATGGAAACTATCTTTTTGAAAATGTAGATCCAGGAACATACATTATAGAATTCATGAGCAATAGCATACCGGATGGTTTTGTTTTTACTACTCAAAACGCTGGTGGAAATGATGCTACTGATAGTGATGCTGATGCAAATGGACAAACAGATTCATTTACCGTGAATTTTGGTGATAATAACGACTTAACTTTTGATGCAGGTATTTTCATGTCTTGTAATTTAATGATACAAGCTATCACTGGTGTTAACCCAATGTGTAATCCTGGAAATACTGGGATTGTTGCACTATCTGTAGCTGGAGGCACAATGCCTTATACTTACGCTTGGTCAAATGAAGCAACTACAGAAGATATTAGCAACTTACCTGCTGGTACTTATTGTGTAACAGTTACAGATACTAACGGATGTACTGTTACTGATTGTGCAACTATTACTGCTCCCGCTCCGATTACTGCTAATGGAACTCTAACGGCGGCAACTTGTGGACAGAATATTGGAAATATTGACTTGTCTGTAAATGGTGGAACAGGTCAATATACCTATTCTTGGAATAATGGAGCGACTAGTCAGGATTTAGATAATCTGGTAGCTGGTACATATTGCGTAGAAATTACAGACGCAAATGGATGTGTCATTAATGATTGTTATGTAATTAATAACTTAGGAAATATTTCAGCTTCCATTTCGCCAAGCAATAATGCTATTTGCCCAGGAGAATCCATTACACTTTCCGCTAATTCTGCAGGTGCTTCCTCTTATTCGTGGACAGCTACTGGAGGTACGCTTGGTACTTCAAATGGACAAAGTACATCTTATACCATGATGATGCCTGGCACCTATACAATTACTGTTATAGTGACAAGTGCTCAAGGCTGTACTGCTAGTTCAAGTACAGATGTAGTGGTTTATTCTGGCGTGACTATTTCAGGAAGTACTACGGATGCTTTTTGTGGTATTAATAATGGTAGTGTCAGTACCTCTATCAATAGTGGAACTGCTCCATTTTCATACCTGTGGTCAACAGGAGATACAAGCCCTGGTCTTACAAACATAGCTAGTGGCAACTATTGTGTTACTGTTACAGATGCTAATAATTGTGCTCAATCTGAGTGCTTTACGGTAAATACTGGGAATGTTGCTGGACCATTATCTATAAGTAGTCCTGGTTTCCTTTGTCCTGGAGAAACTATTAATCTCAACGCAACTAGTTTTGATGCTGTAAGTTATGCTTGGACAGCAACAGGTGGTAATCTCTTAACACCTAATGCTCAAAGTACTGGTTATCAAATGATGATGCCTGGTACCTATACGATTACCTTAATTACGACAAATGCACAAGGTTGTACAAATACTACAAGTACTGATGTCGTAGTTTATGAGTCTATTATTCTGGGAATCGAAACTATTACTGATGCTAATTGCGGAATTAGTGATGGGGCAATAAACATTAGTACAACTTCAGGTATTGCTCCTTTTTCTTATTCTTGGAGTACAGGGGCTACTACTCAAAATATTTCTGGACTAGCCGCTGGTACATACTGTGTTACTATTAATGATGCGGTAGGTTGTCACTCCATAACTGAATGCTACAATGTTAATGGATCAAATGCAAATCCAGTTACTATAAGTGGACCTGGATTCTTATGTCCTGGAGAAACAATCAATTTTGCTGCTTCTAGTGCTGGCGCTGTAAATTATGCGTGGACGGCTACTGGTGGTAATCTTTTGACTCCAAATGCTCAGAATACAGACTACCAAATGATGATGCCTGGCACATACACTATTACAGTTGTAGCTACCAATGCTCAAGGATGCTCAGCAACTTCTAGTACAGATGTTGTGGTCTATCCTGCTGTAACTGTCGGAGGAACGGTTACAGATGCCTCATGCAATGTTAATGATGGTTCTATCATTCCTACTATTTCAAGTGGTGCAGCACCTTTCACTTTTGCTTGGAGTACAGGGGCGACTACAACTGATATCTCAAATTTAGCTCCAGGAACTTATTGTATCACCCTTACAGATTCGAATGGGTGTACTGATAGTGAGTGTTTCAATGTAAATAGTTCGAATTCAACTCCTGTGTTGATTAGTGGACTCAATGCTATTTGCCCTGGTGAGACTATTAACCTAACTGCAAATAGTACTGATCCTGCAAGTTATTCTTGGACTGCGACAGGTGGCACACTTGGTAGCCCAAATGGACAGACTACTTCTTATACTAATACGATTCCTGGGACTTATACTATTTCTGTTGAAGCCACTTTTTCACCAGGTTGTGTTACAAGCAATGATTTTGTTGTTGTTGTTTACCCAGATATAGAGATACTTAGCACAGTGACTGATGCTAATTGTGGAGCTAACGATGGTGCTATTAATACTACCATTTCTAGTGGCAATACTCCTTTCACTTATAATTGGAGTACAGGTGCAACTACTTCTGGAATATCTGGTCTTGCTGCTGGGAATTTTTGTGTAACTGTTACAGATGCTAATGGCTGCGTTGAGTCTGAGTGTTTTAATGTGAATAGTTCGAATGCAAATCCAGTTACTATTTCTGGACCTGGATTCTTATGTCCTGGAGAAACAATCAATTTTGCTGCTTCTAGTGCT
>CAYWOZ010000004.1:0-11048 GCA_964458675.1 uncultured Saprospiraceae bacterium | reverse complement strand
TGGACCTGGATTCTTATGTCCTGGAGAAACAATCAATTTTGCTGCTTCTAGTGCTGGCGCTGTAAATTATGCGTGGACGGCTACTGGTGGTAATCTTTTGACTCCAAATGCTCAGAATACAGACTACCAAATGATGATGCCTGGCACATACACTATTACAGTTGTAGCTACCAATGCTCAAGGATGTCAATCTATGACAAGTACTGATGTTGTAGTATATGAATCTGCAATCGTACAATTCACTGCTACAGTCACTACATGTGGTGAGGATAATGGAATTATATTCGCTCAACCAATGGGTGGGACTGCGCCATTTACATATATTTGGAATACAGGCGATACAACTTCAGACTTAATGGACATTCCTGCCGGCAATTATTGTGTAACTGTTACTGACAACAATGGATGTATATCCTCAGGATGCGTTGACATTCCAGGAAGTACTCCACTTGAGGTAAGTATCAGTGCAGAAGAAATTACATGTACAACCTTAGGCAGCTTAAATGCAAGTGCTACAGGCGGTGTAGCCCCTTATGACTACACATGGAACACAAGTCAATCAACTGCATCAATATCTAACCTTATAGCAGGTGAATATTGTGTAACTGTCACTGATGAAAGTGGATGTATAGATATTCAATGCTTTATATTAGACCCTGTATTTACTGTTACTGTCCAAGAGACGATCTCCCAACCTACTTGTGATAGTGATAATGGTAGTATTTCACTTAGTGTTACTCCAAATGTGGCAGTTACGTATGACTGGTCGACAGGAGCTAACACAAGCAGTATTCAAAATATTGGAGCTGGTGACTATTCCGTTACGGTTACAACTGTTGCAGGTGGATGCTCAGCAGTAGAATCATATACCTTAATTAGTGAAGGAGATTTAACGCTAAGTTTAACACCAACAAATCCACTTTGTGTTGGGGCTAACAACGGATCTGTAACTAGTATGGTCACATTTTCAGGTTCTGGATCTTTGACGTATTCTTGGAACACTGGAGCTACAACTCCTAACATTAACAATTTACCAAGTGGAGAATATTGTGTAACGGTTACTTCTACTGATGGATGTATTGCTCAGAGCTGTGTTACCTTAACCGCTCCAAATGCCATTAATGCAAATGGAATAGTTGGATCTGCGGGATGTGAAATGGAAAATGGAAATATCAAGTTAAATGTAATGGGAGGAACTGCACCATTTACCTATAAGTGGGATAATGGAGAAACTACTAAGGACATTGAAAACCTTGCTCCAGGAGAATATTGCATTGTGATTTGTGATGCAAACGGATGTACCTTCCAAGGTTGTTTTACAGTTGATGGAGGTGCTAACTTTACTACCAATATTCAAACTACTCCAGTATCCTGTCATAACGATGTGGATGGTTCGGCTTCAGCGACTAACGTAGGAGGAACTACTCCTTTTACATACATATGGAATACAGGAGCAACTACTCCTTCGATAAGCAATCTTAATGCAGGTACTTATTGTGTGACTGTGACAGATATATTTGGTTGTAGCACGCAAGAATGTGCTACTATTGACAATCCTGCACCAGTAGTCATAAATGCATCAGCCACAGATACTACATGTGATGAAGATAATGGAAGTGCAACTGTTAGTTTCAACTTTTCTGCCCAAAGTGTTGTTTGGAATGGCCCTGGAGTAAACGCTACTACTAATACTATAAATAATTTAGCGCCTGGTAACTATACAGTTGTAGTTACGGATCAAAATGGATGTACTGCTACAGCTACGGTTACTGTTAATCCATCTATTGATTTAGAGATATCTATTAGTCCACTTAACACTACTATATGTCCAGGTGAATTAGTTGCATTTACTGGCACTAGTAATACGACAGGAACAGCTTATACTTGGTCCGCAACTGGAGGGGCTTTTAGTACAAACACAGGAGCAAATACTAACTACATGATGATGATGCCTGGTACTTATACAATTACTTTGAATGCTGTTAATACAGCTGGATGTATGGATTCCGCAACAGCAACTGTTACTGTTCTAGATGGTAATAATCCAACATGTAATCCAAATATAGACCTTGTTAATATCGGAGACTTTGTTTTCTCTGATTTAAATAATAATGGTATTCAAGATCCAATGGAATTAGGAATCGGTGGAATTGAAGTTAAATTAATGACAGCTGGTCCTGACGGAATGTTTTATACAAGCGACGATGTAACCGTCGCTACTGAAGTTACTGATGCAAATGGTTTCTACTTATTTGAGAATGTACCGGCTGGGGATTATATAATTATGTTCTGTAATACACTACCTGGCACAGAGTATACTTCTCAAAACACAGGAGGAAATGATGAACTAGATAGTGATGCCAATCCATCGAATGGAAAAACAGATCCATTTACGGTAGTGTTAGGTCAAATGGATGATTTATCGTTTGATGCGGGTATTATTCTTACTCCTAGTGGATGTGATAATGTTACAAATGCAGGAGAGATATGCTGTGATCAAATGGTATGTGGAGCTGGAAGTATTCCAGATTTAATCACTAGTACTACATTGCCTTCTGGTGGATCTGGAGCTATTGAATACATTTGGATGTACAACAATATACCTGGCCCATTCAATATGTCAACCTGGATGGAGATACCAGGGGCAACAGGAGCTTCATACCAGCCAGGTCCATTATTTGAGACCATATTTGTAGCAAGATGTGCTAGAAGAGCAGGATGCGATACTTACTTTGAAACAGATATCATCACACTTGAATTGCTTCCAGCACCTATAGTAACTATACAGAGCTTGCCAGCATTCATTTGTGTAAATGAAACGGATAAATTTAATTCAACGAATGCAGGAATTGGTGCTACCTATACTTGGGATCTTGGAGCTGGCGCAAGTCCAGCTACTGCTACAGGTCAATTTTTGACAGGAGTATCATGGACTACTACTGGTGATAAAACTATTACCTTAACTACTGCACTTCCTAATGGATGTACATTTGAATTAACAAGAACGGTTCACGTAGGAAGTTGTTTAAATCAAAGTTCTTCAGATCGATTTATTCAGTTTACAGCAACACCTGTTGAAGAATCTATTGAAGTAGATTTGAAGTGGACGACAAATGAAGATATGAATGACTTTAATTTCATTGTTGAACATTCGGATGAAGGAGAAAACTTTGACATCATCTATACTATGGATGGAAAGGATGCATTCGAAAATAAAGAGTATACCTTCCTAGACGATGAATACGCTAGACCAGGAAGAAACTACTATCGTATCAAGCATATCAACAATAATGGATTGACTGAAAGAAGTGAAATGATTATGGTTACGTTGTCAAATAATCCGACTGAGAAATTCATTTTGTTCCCTAATCCTACCGTAGATTATGTAATCTTTGAAAGTCTGAAAATGATAGATGAGGAAGGCTTAATCATGATCTCGGATATGAAAGGAACTATTCTTGATCAAATTGTTATCCCTGCAAATACTGAACGTATGCGAGTGGATGTAAGCAACTTTTCTCCAGGAATGTATACTTTCTACACTAGATATGATAACGTAAGATCAATACCTCAGATCATCTTCAAATCTGAGAAATAAAACAAAACACTTACATTTCAATAATAGGGACCGGATATTCTGAAAAGAATATTCGGTCTTTTTTTTGCATGTATTTGTCTAGAGGACTGGAACTTAAGCTATCTGCCTTATGTTTTTGTCTTTAGAAAGCAGAAACAAACAAGCAAACCTTCTTGCAACTAACTGATAATCAATCTTAAACATATATTTTCCGATTTTATTAACTAAAAGATTAACACTTCTTTTAGGCTAAAATGAACCATTTTCGAGTCTTATGTAAAACCGAAGACTTAGAGTAAATTCGGAATCTATTAATTTAAATAGACGATTATGAAAAATTTAATGCTAATATTAACGATGACTTTTGCCCTAAATGCTGTGGGATTCAGCCAGGTAAAGGATAAGTTCCGCGATAGTAAGAACACTTCTACAATTGTCGTCATAAAAGAGGACAGCGGCATTGATCAAGATTTATTAGATCAGCATTTTGATTTGAATAGCATGAGTATGAGTGATCAAATTATGATTACTACTAGACCTGAGCCATTGCCTATGGAAGATGCTACAGCAAGTATCAATGATGATATTGAGGTATTTTTTGATGAAGTTGAAGAAGAGGAAACTACAGCCGAAGTAAGCACTGCCGAAGTAGCTAAAAACAATATTAATGTTCAGTCAAAAAAAGAAGAAAAGACAACTACTATAGCAAGCGCTAAGAATACAGTAAAAAGTGCTCCTACGCGAGCTAGAGGAAATTATCCTACAAAGAGTGGTTATGAAGTAAAGAAAGCAGCACAGAAAAAATACTATGCTAAAAGCAAAGTAAAAAAGCGTAAGAAAAAAAGTAAAAAGCGTAGATTGTTTAAAAGAAAGAAATCACAATCTTGTTATAGCTTCTAAGAAGAATAAAGCTATCCATAAAAACTCCTTCCGACTAAGTCGAAAGGAGTTTTTATTTTATTTCCTAAGTGGAATATTTAAGCCCAAATATAAGACTGTATTTCCTATATAAATACTATCAAATTGGTCATCGCTACCAATATTTGTTAAGCCTTGATATTGTCGGACTGACAGTAAAACTTTAAAATTATTAGCTACTAATCTAGATAGCTGAACCGTTCCGTTAACTCCATAATCAAGACTCTCTAAATCTGAAGGTTCTTGCTCTCTTCCGATCTCTTCATTTCCTTCAAACTGAAAATTGATAAGCCTTTCTTTTAATAGATATGATACGGAAGGTCCAAGATTCGCTGATAAGGTATACTTCCCTATTTCTAAATCAAACTGTGGAAGTACCGCAGCAGATATGTAGTTTAAAGAGGCATTATGTACAAAAAAACCAGATTGGCCGCTAATACGAAATACACTATTCCCCCCTAACCTATTATAGCTCAATTCTGTTATCAATGAAAAGTGCTTAGAATATTTATGGTTGTAAGACCCTGCAAAAGATAAATTATTGACTGCCAGTCTACTAAGTACTACCGCTTCTTGAGTCTTAGTATATAAAGGAATTGCTGAATTCGAAACACCTCCAGAAAGAGAAAATGAACCTTTTTGTGCTGACATATATGTAGTATAAAAAAGAAAACAACATGTAAAGATGAATTGAGTAGTTTTTCTTTCCAAAGATTAAAGTTTAGAAGTTCCGTTGTGCTTGAAACGGGGCGAATCCATTTATATTCTAATTAAGTTAAACTTTAACACTCATGCCTATCCTATCAAATGTCTGATGAGTATTAAGCATCATTTAAAGCTGATTTATAAACGGCTAAGCATCGTTCCCGAGCTTCTTTATGCACTACTATTGGCTCAGGATAAGCCTCTGTTCCATACTCAGGAACCCATCTTTTAACATACTCAAATTGTTTATCAAATTTTTGCTGCTGTGTATATGGGTTGAATATCCTAAAATAAGGTGCTGCATCCGTACCACAACCTGCTGCCCATTGCCATCCTCCACTATTACTAGCTAGGTCAAAATCTAATAGTTTTTCCGCAAAGTATGCTTCACCCCAAGACCAATCAATCAATAGGTGCTTGGTTAAAAAAGATGCCACGATCATTCGCACTCTATTATGCATATGCCCGGTATGCTTGATTTCTCTCATTCCAGCATCTACTATGGGATATCCAGTCTTTCCCTCTTTCCAAGCCTTAAAATGGGTCTCGTCATTAAGCCATTGTACGGCTTCATACTTCTTCCTAAAAGGATTGCTCTCCACATGAGGAAAATGATTCAAGATATTAGAATAAAAGTCTCTCCAAATCAGCTCACTTAAGAACACTTCACTTAGCGATGCGGCTTTACGTGCTTTCTCTCTAATACTTATAGTCCCAAATCGAAAGTGTATCCCTAAGCGAGAAGTACCATCGACCGCAGGAAGATTTCTTTTATCAGCATACTCTTTGATTATACCTTGCGTGACTGTTGGACTGGGTATCTCAATGGCACTCCTTTCAAAACCCATTGATTTAAGACTAGGAAAATCAAATGAAGATTGATTCGTAAAATTAGCTGTATATTTTAAACAAGGATAAGATTTGAGATAATAGGAATCTTCTATTTTATCTCCCGTCTTCTTTAATAGTTTTGCCTTCCACACTTTGGAATAAGGGGTAAAAACAGTGTACGGCAAACCATCCTTTTTCATAACTTCTGACTCATCAAAAATTACGTGGTCTTTAAAACTATTAAAAGATATATTATTCTCACTTAGGAAATCTCCTATCCTAGCGTCCCTCTCTTTTGCATAGATCTCATAGTCCTTATTGGTAAATACTGCCTGTATGTTGTATTCTTCTACCAGTTCTTTCCATGCTTGTATTGGAGTATTGTATTTTACGAGAAGTTTACTTTTATATTCCTTGAGTTGGTCACGTAGTTTTTGTAAAGTATCATGAATAAAAGTCACCCTAGGATCGCTATTATCCTGCAGTTTATCTAGAATAAGCTTATCAAAAATAAAAACTGGAAGAACTGGTAAACCTGACTTTAGAGCATGGTAAAGGCCCGCATTATCCTCTAATCTCAAATCTCGCCTAAACCAAAAAACAGCAATCTTTTTCTTTCTACTCATCCACTTTTAACATCAAAATATTATAGAGGTTCATTTACGATTGGATTTTTTCTACCCCTTCGAATGAAGGTTGATTTTTACAATCTTCAATGACATTTCCTTTGCCAAGGTAAGTCACTTTGCCACTCATCTTACCCTTACTAAGCACTTTTATCCCTGCCCAGGTATCATCACAATCATTGTACAGATGTGCCCCTTGTAAAACAAGCTCCCCCTCTGGATGAACTGTAATCGTAGCCCCTTTCGGTAAAGATGTCTTGCATCTCATTACCAATCTAGCTCCATTCTTAATAGTCAGGTTGCCTTGTAGGGTTTTGCAACTGTTCCATATAAAATCTTTTTCAATAGTGATGCTTTTAAAATCGTTGAGCTCGCACCAGTCTTTAATAAGTAGTTTTTGCTTTTTAGGTCTAGTCAAGGCTGTCATGTGTACACGTCCAATCTGGCAAGGGGTCAATGCCCCCATTTTTGCATTATAATCCATCACATTGTTTGAAGCCACTTTGCAAGGGCCGGAGCCTTTACTAGAAAAGCAATTATCATGTGTAGGGGTATCATCACAATTATCTTTTCGCCAAGCATGAGCCAAACCAAATACATGCCCCATCTCATGATGTAATTGTACTGAAGGTCTATACTTTAAGGGGACCGTAGCTACTCCATTCTTATAAACCGTGTCTTGAATCGAGTAATACCATAAACCGCCTTTGATCCAAGAAGAAAAGGCAACTCCATTCGTAGAAGGCTTATAGGTTTTGGAGGCAATACTATCCCGATGGATATCCTGAAGGAAAACATTGACTACTGAGTCTTTTTGTATTCCGTATTTTTCGAAAACAGATCTGTCAAATATATTTTTATCCGGCCCTTGGTTTATAACATAACAATATTCGTCATCATTGTGAAAGTAGATTCCATCATCACCAGGAATATAGGTCGTAGGCCACAGGTCTAAACCATATCTACCGGTAATCACGGGGGTATTATTCCCAACAGGGAGTTGCATTTTAGCATTTTTGTAAATTCTTTTATTTACTTCAAGAATGGTCTCTTTAATAAACTTTCTACCTATCTCTTCAGAAAAATTTCCTTTTCCATTTCTATCTCTAATAACATGAAAATTTACTTTTATTTTCTTCAATGATGTATGGTCCAAGTGGTCCATGTCTGGTATATAATTTTCAGAATCTCGGCATGGCCGAGTCAATTCTGCTAGCTCAGCGACCAACAGGGGATTGTCCCCATTTGGTATGCTTGATATATAGCCTGACTTCAATTTATTCTGACAAGAAGACGTTAAGACGGCTAAAAGTAAGAAAGTGAGTACTTTTTTTAATCTTATCATTTGTAAAGTGATTCTATTGTTTGATATAGCGCTTATTTAGTATTAATTTTACCGTACCTCATAATAATGAAATAATAGTAAAATAATCTTAATATAATGAAAACATTTTTTTATTCTCTTTTAGCAATTTCTGTTTTTTCAATGTTTTTAGCTTGTGGACCTGATACCGCTTCATCTACTGAAGAGGAAGCTCCTACTGCGGAAGACCCTAATAATCGTAATTCAAAGCTTAGTCCAAGGTTTGAAAATATGATAAAAGACTTGAAAGCGGATCCAAATGACCATAACCGAAATGGTTCCTTTGTAAATCTAATCGCACAAGAATATTTAGAAACCTTGTTTCCGAAGAAGGCTGTAGAAATTCTCAAGACGGGTATCATATTTCATGATTCAAGTAACTCTACGGAGTCCAATATCAATTTGCTCATGGATACCTATAAGTCTAATCCAAGTATGCAAACTGAATACGTAAACTTTGTACAGTCTATGCAGATAGGACGTCCGGATTTTCCAGGATTGGATGCACATATAAAAAATCTTCCTACTGGAGAACAAGCCATCATGGATAAAATAGAAGGAATTCGTAGTACGCTTACGGATAAAACTACAGGCAGATTGAATCTCCAAAAAGTAACAGATTTCGTTAATATCATCGAGCTATTTGTAATGGCTAATCCAAACAATGAACAATCTCCTACTTTTTTAAAACTAGCAGCAGAAGTGGTCAACTCAGTTAAAGTATATCCAAGAGCCATTCAATTTTATGATTGGATTATAGCTAAGTTTCCTGATTCCAATGAAGCGCCTCAAGCGCTATTCATGAAAGGATTCACTCTAGATGACGGCATGAGAAAAAAGCAAGCTGCAAAGCCTGTGTATGAGGAGTTCTTGAGAAAGTATCCAAAGAATGATTTTGCTGATGATACCAAATTTTTATTGGATAATATTACCAAAACGGATGAGGAAATAATTAAGCAATTCGAGGAGAAAAAATAAGAATTAAGCAAATTCCTTTTGCATGAAGGATAGGAATGATGCCGCTTTTTAGGCGGCAGTCCGATGGTTTATGTGTATGGATTGGGCAAGGACCGAAACGAACGTGGAGTCATGGACAGCCTGGTCCTTTGTGCAGCGCTGGCTTGTCGAATTGTCAACAAAGGACATGCCCAAAAAATCATCCTTGAAAACGAAATAATACTATACCAGCAAAAGAAAAAATTACAGAAGCACGATGAGCTCCTTATCGAAAGGGTCCAATGCTACACCTTCGACCTTGGCAGTAGCTTCTACCCTATACACAGAACTTACGCCTTCTAACCATTTGACCGCCTTGACGATTCCGCCCATGACCATGTTAGAATCTTGAAGTTCATCCATGTCAGATTTGCGCGGTGAAAATGGTAATTCAAAACTAAGTTGTATCTTTTTATTGGCAGGTATGTTGATGTCTTGAACCAATTCTATATTGCCTAATTCAAACTCATCCGTGAGCTTTTCATCTTTTTTGCCTCGACTATATTTTTCAATCAATCTGATGCTAATGCTAGTCACTGTATGATCATTCAAAGAAGAAAGAAAAATCTTTCCTGTGACCAAGCCATCCTTATAATTCAATTCTTCTGGCATAGACAACTCTAGCTTTACGCCTTCTATACCTAACCAAGATTTCACCTTTCCAAACATCCTATAAAAATCTAGCGACCCATGATTGAGATACTGGAACTAGGCCAGCCTCAAGCAAGTCTTTTTTTGTCTTGACAAGATTGTCAAACACCAACACTTCATTTTGCTTCCCAGATATCTCTCCTGCGAGATTAGTCAGCTTAGTGGTATGCGGGGTGTCTCCATCAAGATAAGTAATCAACATCCTATCAAACAAGTCGACCTTGTACTTTAACGCTAAGTTTTTGACGAAGGCCACAGAAGAGTCGATAGAACAACCACTAGCTCCAGACATAGACTCGTCCACCATCAAGACAACGATTCGATTGAGTAAAACCTTGCCCCTCGCTTTCAGCATAGCACCATGGCTGGACCACTCCTGGCAAAAAGCCATAATCTCTTGGTCAATCTGTTCAACTTCTGCGTCAGAGAATACTCGGTCAGCATGATACACCCATACTCTACTCTCAGGGTGTAAGCCTTCTGTAAAACTAAAATCGAATAAAGCGTCTGATATATTATAAGCCATTATTATTCACTATTAATTCTGCTAAATCGTATACCATGATATCGTCCTGCTTGTTGGCTGCTTTGATTCCATCTTGTAGCATTGTAATGCAAAATGGACAATTGGCCGCTACCACACTTGCTCCAGATGCCAGTACCTCATCTACTCTTTCTGTATTGATACGCTTATCGCCGGGTTCATCTTCCTTGAACATTTGGGCTCCTCCAGCGCCGCAGCAAAGTCCGTTGCTACGTGAACGTTTCAACTCTACCAACTGGCTATCTAGATTCTCCAACACCTTACGCGGTGCTTCATAGATGCCATTGACTCTACCGATATAACAAGAGTCATGGTAGGTAATCTTTTTGCCCTTGAATTCGCCCCCCTCTTTCATTTTAATCTTACCATTATTGATCAACTCTTGTATAAACTGAGTGTGATGCACCACGTCGTAGTTCCCTCCAAGATCTGGATACTCGTTTTTCAAAGTATTAAAACAATGCGGACATGCAGTGACAATCTTCTTGACCTTGTACATGTTCATGACTTCAATGTTTTGCAAAGCAGTCATCTGAAACACAAATTCATTTCCTGCTCTTCGAGCGGGATCACCGGTGCAACTTTCTTCCGTACCCAATATGGCAAAATCCACTTCTGCTTCGTTCAGGATTTTAGAAAATGCGATGGTTATCTTTTGAGCACGTGCGTCAAAACTTCCAGCGCAGCCTACCCAAAATAGCACTTCTGGCGCTTTGCCTTCTGTTGCTAATTGTTCCATTGTTTTTATCGTCAAAGGTTTTGACATATTTTCCTTATTTTTTTTAGTCTAATCCGAAAACTTATCGTTGAATAATAATCTTACCAGAGGTGGTTGCG
>CAYWOZ010000003.1:18421-40231 GCA_964458675.1 uncultured Saprospiraceae bacterium | reverse complement strand
GATATGTATCTCCCAAGATTAGTTAAAGCTGGATTTAGAGTTGCGATTTGTGAACAACTGGAAAAGCCAAGTAAAGAGAAAAAGATAGTTGCTAGAGGAATCACCGAGATGGTTACACCTGGTATAGCGACGGACGATAAACTACTAGAGCATCAGAGTAATAATTATCTCTGCTCTGTGTACTTCGGAAGTGATGATAGAATTGGGATTGCATTTTTGGATTTGTCTACAGGAGAATTTTTAGTGAGTGAGGGAACTCAGATGTATATGGACAAGCTGATTCAATCCTTTAATCCTTCTGAAATATTATTCTCGCGAAAAGATAAAAAACGTTTTGAAGAGAAATTTGGCGATAGACATTATACCTACCCATTAGATGAGTGGGTGTTTACCAAAGACTTTACCAATGAGAAATTAACAGCTCATTTCGAAACGAATAGCCTCAAAGGCTTTGGAGTGGAAGAAATGGAGTGGGCCAAAATTGCTGCTGGAAGCATCTTTCACTATCTAGCTACGACCGAAAACAAAAATTTGCTCCACATCACAGGCATCAGCCGTATTCCTGTAGACAAGTATATGTGGCTAGACCGCTTCACTATTCGGAATCTAGAGCTCATATTTACCCCACACGAAAAGGGGGTGCCGCTGATAGATATATTGAACAAGACGGTATCTCCTATGGGGGCTCGCCTTATGAAAAAGTGGATAGTACTTCCGCTTAAGGATTTGAAAGAGATAGAAGCTCGACATACTAAAGTGGAGTACTTTCTTACAGAGGAAGAAACCCGTCAGTTACTCATCGAAAGCATCCAGCAAGTAGGGGATATAGAACGCATCATTGCCAAGGTGCCGATGCTCAAAATAAACCCACGCGAAGTGGTGCAATTGGGTAAATCCATGAAGGTTGTAGGGGACATTCAAGTCCAACTTAATGGAATGAAAGAGGAGGGGCTTAAGGCATTGGCTGACAAGTTAGATGACTGCCAAGAGCTGCAAGAAAAGATAACTTTTACATTGGTAGAAGAGCCGCCCAATAATCTCAATAAAGGAGGCGTCATCGCAGACGGGGCGAATGCGGATTTGGATGAATATCGTAGTCTTGTGAACGATGCTAAGAGTATCCTAAAGAAGGTGCAAATGGAAGAAGCGGAGAAAACAGGAATTGATAATCTCAAAATAGGCTTCAATAATGTCTTCGGGTATTACCTAGAAGTGACCAATAAATACAAGGATAAAGGCTTGGTTCCGGAGCACTGGATACGCAAACAGACGCTTACCAATGCAGAGCGATACATCACAGAAGAGCTCAAAACACTGGAGGCTAAAATCCTCGGTGCGGAAGAGAAGATCTCTATCTTAGAAGAGGACTTGTATCAGCAATTGGTCTTGTATGTTTCTGACTTTATCAGACGCATTCAGATAAATGCGAATATAGTAGCTAAATTAGACTGCCTAAGTACATTTGCTGCCATCTCTAAGAAAAACAACTATTGCAAACCTAGCCTTGATGACAGCTTAGTCATTGATATTAAAGGGGGGAGGCACCCCGTTATCGAGCTTCACTTGCCTATAGGCGAATCCTATGTACCCAATGACATTTTGTTGGATAGTGATAGCGTACAGGTGATGATGATCACTGGTCCCAATATGGCCGGTAAGTCGGCTTTGCTGAGACAAGTAGCAATCATCAGCATTATGGCGCAGATGGGTTGTTTTGTGCCTGCGGAAAGTGCTCGCTTGGGAATCATAGATAAGGTGTTCACCCGAGTCGGTGCGACCGATAATATCTCTAGTGGTGAAAGTACGTTTATGGTCGAAATGAATGAGACGGCGAGTATCATGAACAACATTTCAGCACGGAGCCTTATCCTTATGGATGAAATAGGACGTGGTACGAGTACCTACGATGGTATCTCTATAGCTTGGGCCTTAGCGGAGTACCTACACACAAACGAGACCGCTAGACCAAAGACTTTGTTCGCAACCCACTATCATGAACTCAACGAATTGAGTAATACTTTTGAGCGAATTCATAACTTCAATATAGCTACTAAGCAGGTAGGGCAGAAGGTCATCTTTTTGCGCAAGCTTCAGCCTGGAGGTAGCAATCATAGTTTTGGTATCTACGTAGCTAAGTTGGCGGGAATGCCAGGGTCTATCATAGCACGTGCAAACAACATTTTGGCGCATCTTGAAGAGAAGTCTATCGATGTCAACCAACGAGAAGGCCGATTGAAAAAAGCTGTGCAACAAATGCCGGCTGCACCGATGCAATTGAGTATTTTTGATCAGACGGATGCTACGGCTACTGCTGTAAAGGATGCCCTAAAACAAGTCAACATCAATGACATGACGCCTGTGCAGTGCATGATGAAATTGAATGAGCTAAAAGACATTATAAAAGAGGAAAATTAATATTATTTTGAAATACCCTCATTTATCCAAATTTTAGACGATTAAATTTCTCAAAAAAGGGTAATTGTACACTTGAATATCTAATCATAATTTAAGTCAAAATTTCACATTCAATATGTGCCTAATATCTATGGTTTAGTCGTATCTTTGGGCGAATTAAATTGGGATTAGTGAGTATAGAGCCATCAACTGGGACACGTAAGGAATTATATGAGTATCAAAAGGAAGATCTCGCACAAGTTTTCAAACGAATAGACAACTGCCCTACAAATTACAACCTTCTTTATCAATTACCGACGGGAGGGGGTAAGACAGTCGTCTTTTCTGAAATAGCGCGTAAGTACATCCAAGAGAATAAGAAGAGAGTCCTCATACTCACGCACAGAATAGAACTTTGCAACCAGACCAGCCGAATGCTGGAAGGCTTTGGAGTCAATACCATGATTATTGACAGTAAGGTCAAAGCCTTACCCGAAAATCACAACTTCGATTGCTTTGTTGCGATGGTAGAAACACTCAATAACCGTCTCAACGATAAAGACATTAAGTTTGACAACATCGGTTTGGTCATTGTCGATGAAGCCCACTACAATTCATTTAGAAAACTATTTAAATTTTTCGAAGACTGTTTTATGTTGGGCGTTACGGCTACACCGCTGAGCTCCAATATCAATCTTCCGATGAATGAGATATACAACGAGCTCATCGTGGGTTATCCTATTGCGAAGCTTGTTGAGTTAGGATATCTATCTAAAGCGACGACCTACAGTTATCAAGTAGGTCTGGGTACACTCAAAGTAGGAATCAATGGAGATTACACCGTTAAGTCTTCCGAAATGCTATACTCCAATGATCTCATGCAGCGCAAGCTACTCGTTGCGTATGAAGAACGAGCAAAGGAACGAAAGACGCTAATATTCAATAACGGTATCAACACGTCTATTCAGGTTTATTACACCTTCAAAGAAGCGGGATATAAGATTCGACATATCGATAGTAAGATTAACAAATCGGATCGAAAGGCTATTCTGCAATGGTTTAAAGAGACACCTGGTGCCATACTTACTTCTGTGGGGATCTTGACTACCGGTTTTGATGAACCGACTATCCAAACTATTGTCATTAACCGAGCGACCAAGTCACCTACTTTATATTATCAGATGATTGGTAGAGGCTCTCGTGTTTTGCCTAATAAGAAGACCTTCGATGTTATAGATTTGGGTAACAATGCCGCAAGATTTGGTCTCTGGGAAGCAGAGCTAGATTGGCAGTTGGTATTCCGTTCCCCTAATTTCTACTTAGAAAGTTTGATGACAGATGAGGACATCGAAAGACAATTTGTCTACAAGATGCCTAAGGATTTATTAGACAAGTTCTCTAAGTCTAAAGATATCGACTTCGACGTCTATGAAGAGTACGATAAGATAAAAGAAAAGGGACTTCGTTCTGCATCATTAATAGATGCCTCTATCGAGCAGCATGCCCGCATGTGCATTGAGAACAGCGATGAACTTATCGAAGCATTTGCCTTAGTACGCGCACTTACTCCGGACATCGTAGATCGCATCAGGCGCTATTGCTATTGCATCAGCAACTCTACTCGAAATTATAAGGAATGGGTACTAGATGATTATACTTCTAGATTGAGAAAGGCGGTGACGAATCATTATTAGGGATATTCCCTAATCAGCGGTTGGAGCCAATTTTACCACTAAACCATTGATTTCATCTTTGATTTTCAATTGACACCCGAGTCTTGAGTTGTCCTCTACAAAAAAGGCTTGGTCCAGCATATCTTCCTCATCATCAGTCGCTTCAGGTAAGTCATGTTCAGACAATACATAACAGTGGCAAGTCGAGCAGAGCGCCATGCCTCCGCAGGTTCCTTCTACCGGCAGTTCATAGGCCTTGAAGACCTCCATTAGGTTCATATTCATATCGGTAGGAGCTTCGAGCTCATGCTCTTTATCCTCTCTATCGATTACTTTTATTTTGATATCACTCATTTCTATCTTATTCAGATTGCAAAGATAACGCCCATTATACAAATATGGTTTCTAAATTTGAGATTAGTTTTTACTATTATTTGGGACCATCACGAGCTGTGCCGTGACCAGGCTTTCCGCTATATCCTGGCTAACGCATGCAGCGCAAGACGCGATGAATCGCGTCTCTACGTGCGGCCAACCCGCTGGATGCCGCTTCTATCCTTTGTTCAAGCCTGGCGAAGAGGCCAGGCTAAGGATGAGCAGCGCATTGCATGCGCAGCTCTTGAGGGCTATTATATCGTGCATGCCCTGCATTGTCTAGGAATCCTGGTATTGGATGGATATATACGGCTGAAGTATTATATTTACAGCATAATAAATAAGAAACTAACATGATAAAATCAAAGATTGCTGGAATCGGTAAGTACGTCCCTGAGCATGTGGTTACGAATGAAAAAATATCCACACTTATGGATACCTCTGATGAGTGGATTACAGAAAGAACGGGAATCAAAGAAAGGAGATATGCCAACCGCTATGAAGAGACTACGACTACGATGGGTGCAAAAGCAGCAACGGTAGCCATCGAAAGAGCAGGAATTAATAAAGAAGACATAGACTTTATCATTTTTGCCACCTTGAGTTCTGATTATTACTTCCCAGGTTGTGGCGTATTGGTTCAAAGAGAACTGGGGATCACAAAAACAGAGATAGGCGCTTTGGATATCCGAAACCAATGTACAGGTTTCATTTATGGGATAAGTGTAGCGGATCAATTCATTCGCTCTGGTATGTACAAAAATATCCTTTTAGTAGGGGCAGAAATGCATTCGATGGGACTCAATTATTCAACAGAAGGCAGAGACATATCTGTTATTTTTGGAGATGGTGCTGGTGCAGTTGTATTGCAAGCAACTGAAGAAGAAGGACGTGGAATATTAACTTCTAAGTTGCACTCCGATGGAACATTTGCGGAGAAATTAGCTTTGATATGCCCAGGTTCACATGGCGGATATCATAATAAGTATCTAGAAGAAGAAGTGGATTATGGATTCAGTAAAGATAATGAGTATGGTGACGTATTTGTAACGCCCACTATGCTAGAAAAAGGCCAAACTTTTCCATACATGGAAGGAAAGTTTGTATTCAAAATGGCTGTCCAAAAATTTCCAGAAGTGATTATGGAAGCGCTGACAGAAGTAGGAAAACAACCTTCAGATATTAATATGCTTATCCCTCATCAAGCCAATTTGCGCATTAGCCAATTTGTTCAAAAGAAACTGGGCTTACGCGATGACCAAGTCCATAACAACATTCAAAAATATGGCAACACCACCGCAGCTTCCGTACCTATCGCATTGTGTGAAGCATGGGAAGAAGGCAAAGTGAAAGAAGGAGATTTGGTTTGCTTAGCAGCTTTCGGATCTGGATTCACTTGGGGCGCTAATTTGCTTGTGTGGTAAGTAAAAGGTGTTAGGTACTAAGCGCTAGGCGTTAGGAAAAAAGTTAAAGCGCGAGCGTTGAATGAATCTCATAAAATAGAGAAGTGTTAGATGATAAGTTAGCATCTAATTTCTAATTTCTAACTTCTAAAATCTAATTTCTAAATTAAAAAATATGGAATATAAAAATTTAATCATAGAGCAAAAAGAGAACATTGCTGTCGTTACGATTAATCGAGAGAAAGCTATGAACGCATTAAACAGATTTGTTTTTGATGAACTGGATGCCTATTTCACAGCAGTGAGAGAAGATAAAAGTGTTGCAGGAATTGTAGTTACAGGTGCTGGAGAAAAAGCATTTGCGGCCGGAGCTGACATCAAGGAGTTTGGAGGTTTAGACGCGAGCAAAGCCTCTAGTCTGTCGAAACGCGGCCAAGATATATTCTTCAAAATAGAGAACCTCAATAAGCCAGTTATAGCGGCTATCAATGGTTTTTCTTTAGGAGGAGGGAATGAGTTGGCTATGGCTTGTCATATGCGTGTAGCTTCTGAAAAAGCCCGTTTCGGTCAACCAGAAGTGAACTTGGGTATCATCACTGGATATGGAGGCTCGCAGAGATTAGTACAATACATCGGTAAAGGAAAAGCGATGGAATTACTCCTAACTGGAGATATGATAAAAGCCGATGAGGCCCATAAGTTGGGATTAGTGAATCATGTCGTTCCACCAGGTGCTGAAGTAAATAAGTCCATTGAGATTTTAAAAAAGATAAGCACTAAAGGGCCTTTTGCTGTGGCTCAGATGATAAGCACGGTCAACGATTATTTTGAGAAAAATAAGGATGGCTATAATACAGAAGTAGAAGGATTTGGACTATGCGCCGCGACAGAAGATTTTATTGAAGGCGCCAGTGCCTTCGTTGAAAAGCGTGCAGCTAACTTCAAAGGGGCATAATCCATGAAACAACGCCCGCCTTTAGGACAATTAATAATTTATACCATAGGTCAATTGGGTTGGGCGTTGACTAGCTATGGAGTGGGGTACCAATTGGTTTATTTTTTTTCTCCACCAGATGGAGCGGATGTAAATTTTCCTGATTTTATACCAGCTGGAGCATTTTTTTTGGGTCTAACCTTCATTGGGGTTATTGGCTTTTCTGGAAGAATATTGGATGCCTTCACCGATCCTTTTATTGCATCCTATTCTGATAAATTAGACGCACCGAATGGAAAACGCAAAAAGCTCATGGCTATGAGTGTTTTACCTTTTGCCCTATTTTCTTTTCTTGTTTTCTTCCCTATAAGTGCTTCATTACCGCTGAATTTACTTTGGTTGTTTTTCACTGTTGTTATATACTATGTTGCCTTTACGGGGTATTTGATTCCATATACTGCGCTGATCAGTGAGCTTGGACATCATGCGGAGGATAGAATGAAAATCAGTATGCTTATTTCTATAGCTTTCGCCCTTGGTTTAATATTGGGTGCTCAGGTATTTCAAGTTCAAGGTGCACTAGAAGGAATGTATTCTTCTACGGTTTCATTTCAAATAATCATCGCTGGATTTTCAATCTTAGGATTGATTTTAATGTTGGTACCTATATTGTTTTTGAATGAAAATAAATATGCAAAACAAAATGTAGAAGCTGCACCTTTGAAAGAGGCGCTAAAAAGTGCTGTTGAACATAGAGACTTCAGGGTATTTGTGATATCAGATTTTTTTTACTGGTTGTCTCTCAATTTTATTACACTTGGAATGGTTTATTTTGTTACGCTACTATTCAAAATGGATAAAGCTAGAGCAACAGAATTTTTGGAACTTTCATTTGTGATTAGCTTTTTATTCTACTTCCTTATCTCCTTTTTGAATAAACGGATTGGGAAGAAGTCGATGATGATTTCTGGCTTTGCAGTCTTTATATTTATTTTTGCCACCATATTTTTCTTGCCCATTTTAGGGGTAGAAGTTGATCAAATATTTATGGGCCTTATAATTTTGACGGCTTATGCATTAGCTGTTTTTGGAATTTTGCCTAATGTAATTATTGCAGATATCGTAAATGAAGAAGAAGCTAAAAGTGGAAAGTCACAGGCCGCCATTTTTTATGGTGCTCGTAATTTTATGATGAAAATGGGTATCTCGATTGCAAACCTTCTGTTCCCTTCTTTTCTGCTATTAGGGAAGAGTATAGATAATCCGGTAGGGGTGCGTTATAGCGTACTTGCGGCCTTAGTATTTTCTGTGATTGGGATGTTGGTCTTTTTTAGATTTAGAGAGAATTCATTTGTGGCCTCAGAGCATAATTAGTCATGCACTTATAAATCACCAAGATTAGATATCTGGAATCAGGTCTGATAAAATTTTTTCTTTGGTGCCTTAGACGCGCTAAAAAAGCTTAGGTACCTTAGGTAGTAAATGAACACGTAGGAAAAGCTGCTTCGGTTAACCACCTAAGATACCTAAGTGCATCGCTATCGTTGACAAGACACCTAAGAAAAAAAGTGAATTTAAAATACGTAATCTACAACTTACCCTGATCGATCAGCAATTTCGCTTTGAATATAGTAACCATACTCAATGCATCCTTCACTTTACCTTCCATAGTCATCTGATACAGTTCCGAGAAAGGAATCTTTTTGACTATAAGTTGTTCTGTGTCTTCAGGTTCTGATTCGCCGAAGGTAAGCCCTTGTGCTACATAGGCAACGCCATACTCATCTGTAACACTATTCGAGGTGTTCAATTCCAAGATTTGAGTCCATTGAGAAGCGATGATACCTGTTTCTTCCTTGAGCTCACGCTGTGCGGCAAGGAGATGGTCTTCACCTTTAATACCACCACCTTCTGGAATCTCCCAACTGTACTCTTCTAATGTGTATCTGTATTGGCCAACGATCCATGTATTATAGTCTTTATCCAAAGGTAGTATCCCAATGGCCGTATTTTTAAAATGCACCACTCCGTAAATCCCAGGCCCACCTGATGGATTGAGCACATCGCGATGCGTAATTTGTACCCATGGATTGTCATAGCGAACTTCTGAGGAAAGGGTTCTCCAAGGGTTTTTTGTAAGGTCTGAAGGCATTGGTATAAATTAAAAGGAAAACATTTCTGAAAAATCAGGCCCTTGCAATAAGCCTTCTATTGTCGATGAAGCAAAGGTTACTATTACGATTAGGGTAAAAAACAAACCGTACACTGCCCCACCTAGATGTGCATCATGAGCAATATTGTCGGATGCCTTATTGCTCATGTGAGAGCTATACCATAGATAACCAATTGCAAAAATTATTGCCGGTATAGGGACAATTCCCATTAGTTTTAAAGTTGCCCAAGGTAAAAAAATACAATAAGAGAGTATGACAGCAGAGGTTCCGCCAGACGCGCCTAAAGACCTATAATAAGAGTTGTTTTTATGCTTCATGTAGGCTGGTAAGCATGCAATAATGATAGCTCCAAAATATAAAAAGATATACAAAATTCTACCAAGTGCAGGTCCAAATAAATGATTAAATTTTATTTCAGCAAACCCTCCAAACATATAAAGGACAAACATATTAATCCCTAAATGCAAAAAGTCAGCGTGGATAAACCCATTGGTAATAAAGCGCACCATTTCTCCAGAATCTCTAGATACTGAATATGGATGAAAAATAAGTTTATCCAAAAATTCTCTATTTTGAAATGCCATATAAGAGATTAAGCAAGTAACAGCTATGGTGACTGCTGTAATCGGTGCGGAGAGTAAAAAATCTAACATGATTAATTATTGATGGTGATACGGTTCGTTATTTATTATACTAAATGCTCTGTAAAATTGTTCTGCGAAAATCATACGCACCATTTGATGCGAAAAAGTCATATATGATAGTGCGATTTTGCCTTGTGCGCGTTGGTAAATATCTGGAGAGAAGCCAAATGCTCCGCCGATTATAAATACTATTTTGCTATAGCTAGCAGACTGTAGCTTTTCAATATATTGAGCAAAGTGCATTGAAGAATATGATTTTCCATTTTCGTCTAATAGTATGACGTAATCTTTTGGCTCAAGTCTCTTTATGAGTTCTTTTCCTTCTTTTAATTTAAGTTCTTTGTGGGATAGGTTCTTAGCATTCTTGACATCAGGGAGTTCCTTGATGTTAAAGTTAGTATACTTTGACAAGCGCTTCGTGTACATCTCTATGCCTTCTTTTAGATAAGCAGCATTGGTTTTACCTATCCACCAAAGTTCATACTTCATGGGACAAATCTACAATATTTCTAATTCTTCCTGTAGAGAAGCTCTTTCTGGGAATTCTTTGGCCAAATGATCCGAAATATTATGAACAATTTTGTGAGCTCCTGCTTTTCGTAGATTAAGCAAGATCATTCTTACTTTCTGTGTAGGTACGGGGCCAAGATGGAAAGTGAGATAATCACTTATCAAGAATAAGTAGGTATCTTTTAATGACTTGCTATGATCAGTAAGAAGAATAGGCATCACCTTATTCAATAAATCCAGCGACTTGATTTTTTTGATGTAGGAAAAAAGTGCATCGAAATCTTCCATTCTCAAATATATATCCGCAATGGCATCTTTCTGAGAAGTGTGAAACTTTTCATTTTCTATTTTATCTAAAAGTGCCGCTAAGTAAACGTATTGCTTCTTTGGTGTCATGCTTTGGAGGATAGCATCTAGGTATTGATTCTCATATGTGGCTAAGAATAAAATTTCCCCAAAGATATGACTATCCTTTGCGTTTTCAGTTTCTTGAGCAGCTCGATATTGGTACTGATAAAGTACCTGCTTAAAGCTAGGGTTCAAGTTTTGACTCAATCCAAGTTCAGCAAACTTTTTTACTTGATCCCATTTTTGTTCTTGGGAGGCATCCTTCAAAGCATGGAATAGGATATCAGGATGAGAAAGATGGTCTTTAAGTATTTTGTTGAATTTACTTTCATCCTTCTCCTCCTGTGCTATCATTAGTTCAAACAAAATAAGATTTACGTATGCTTTTTTGCCCCATTTGTTTCCATTTCCTTTTATGCTATCTATAGTGTTTTTAAGAATCGTTTTTTTATCCTTGGTATTAGCTAAACTTAATAGAGTTTCTAAATAAGCCCTGTCCAGTCTATTTTCCATTATTGGGTTAAGTGGAAGTTCATTGTTCAGAAATAGGAATATGTCATCACTCAACTCCGGGCTTATAATTGATTGCGGAAAATTGACGAAAGCATCCATTGTGTTCTCGAAAAGCTGTATGAACGGTTCAGGCTTCAGTACTTTACCAATTACGATGGGTATTTGAGTACTGAGTGCTTTAAGAATGGCAGTCGATTCGGTATATTTTTTAGAAGCTATTTTGTCTTCACTTTGCAGCCAGAGTTCTTGCATTATTATTTTTACATGCGCTGCTCCCTTTGTGCTGATGTCATTGTCTTTCTTCCGGGAAAGCCGCATTGCCGATTGTATAAGCTGCATGTAATAAGAGGTATCAATAGACTCTGCCATTACTGACGAAAGAAATGCTTTTAACTCATTAGCAAAGGTTCTATTTTTTCTGGCAAATTGTAAAATGAAATGGTTAAGGTTTTCTTTTTCAACTTTGTTAAGAAGGTGAGATATTTTCACCCTCGAAGGCTCTGAGCTTCTTTTTTTGCTAGGCGCTTTCTGGAGTAATGAATCTCTGCGTAATTGTATCAACAAAGTGGCAAGGTGAACACAGGGAGCTTTTAAAGAGTAATTTTCACAGTCACAACTGAGATTAGTGATAATGTCTGACTTAATCTTGATTTCTACTTCGTAGGCTTTGTTTCCTGGATTAATTATTCCATTCCAGATGTTGTTTTCAGTTTTGGAATAGTTGACTATGCACCCGCGTTCTATATATGTCTCAGCGACTTCATATGTGTCGCTGTCGATATTTACTTCTATATATGCTAGTTGAAAACTCATTTGCACCTAATAATACACTAATTATCCTTTAAATAAAAGAATGTGAACGAATGCTAAAACAGTAATTAATTTCTTTAGTTTAGCGAAAATTACTCTATTTAGGTTCAAAATGAAAAGGAAAGCACTGTGAATCAGTATTTTATTAAGAAATTGACAAGAGTGAAACCATAAAACATTAATTTTACATCAATGCTTAAATTCGGAATAGTACGTCATGCAAAATCAAGTTGGGATGATCCAAGCTTAAGCGATCATGATAGACCTCTTAATCATCGTGGAAAGAGAGATGCCCCTATTATGGCACAAAAAGTAAAGACCTTATTCGGCACACCGGATCTTTTGGTATCGAGTACAGCCAATAGAGCCTTTACTACAGCGAAGGTATTTCGTAAAGAAATGGAATTATCGAAATCACAACTGCAAAGTAAAAGCAGCCTATATCATGCCTCTGAGGATGATGTGTTAGAAGTCATCTCCATGTTAGATGATTCTGTACAGTATGCCTTGATATTTGGCCATAATCCTACTATGACTTATTTGGGTAATTCCTTTAAAGGAGATATGATTGATAATGTACCCACTTGCGGAGTGGTAATGATGGAATCCACGGCCTCTACTTGGTTGGATATGAATACCTCTAACACCAAAAGAATTCAATTTATTTATCCTAAAATGTATGTCTAGCAAATTGAAATCTTATCTCTTATTAAGTTTTTGGACAGTATGCTTTTTTGGCTGTAGCAGCGAGAATGTTGTATTGCCATTAGAAGAGTCTTTGCTGGTTAATATTTTATGCGATGTGCACATTATGGAAGGGGCATTACATACTCGACATTCTTTTGAAAAGGACAGCTTAGCAAACATGTATTACAATCAAATCTATGAAAGACATGAGGTGACGGAGTCAGATTTTATTTCTTCATTGGAAGCGATGGAAAAAGATCCAAAACTATTAGAACAAGTTTATGCTAAAGTATTGATTGAATTAGATTCCATTGAAGAGAGATCCTATAAGAGGAAGTACAAAAAAAAATAAGGCGCCATATATGATCTGAGGGATGATCTATTGGAAACCTTACTTTTACTAATAAGAGAATAATAATATACTTATCTAGTTTCAAATTCTAATTCGAGAATGCTTTTCTGAAAACATAACTAGTTAACGTCAACTATTATCACATAAAAATATCTATTCACTTAATTATCGTTATTTTTATTCTTTTAATAACAATGTGTTTACATCTACCTTGTTAGCTATACTTCCGTAATAGATACATATTGACTCCACTTCAGTAGATTTAAAGGAGTCAAACATCCATATTATTTAATCTATGTTTAACCTAGTGAATTCTAAATTGAAGATTAAATCTCTTAATATTGTTGAAACTAAGAATGTTGAATGAAAGATAATCTAAGCCCTGGAGACGTAAAAATATTAATCGTTGATGACGAGCCTGATATTATTGAGTTTATCAAGTATAATATTAGTAATGCTGGTTATCAGGTTTTAGTTGCCAACGATGGAATGGAGGCATTAGAGAAAGCCGAGCAAGAGCATCCTGATTTGATTTTGTTAGATATTATGATGCCTAAAATGGATGGTGTTGAGGTATGTCAGCGTTTACGAGCAGATGAGAAATTTGATAGTACCATTATCGCATTTCTTACAGCAAGAAGCGAAGACTATTCACAAGTAGCTGCTTTGGATTATGGTGGGGATGATTATATTACGAAGCCCATTTTGCCAAAGGTATTGATGAGTAGAATAAAAGCATTGCTCAGAAGGAAGACCAATTCTTCAATTGCTCCTGAGAAAAATTCCATTATCAAATTTGGAGACATCGAGATTGACTCAGAGCGTTATATCGTAAAGAAGGATGGGGAACAGATAGATATGGTTAAAAAAGAATTTGAACTACTGAGTTTGTTAGCTACAAAGCCGGGAAAGGTCTTTACCCGGGAAGAAATATTTGCAAAGGTCTGGGGCTTTGACGTCATCGTGGGAAATCGTACCATTGATGTGCATATTCGAAAGATCAGAGAAAAATTAGGAAACGAAGTTATAAAAACTGTAAAAGGTATTGGGTATAAATTAAATTACTAATGTTTAACAATCCAACACTCAAACAAATTGCATTATATTCTAGTGTAGCTATCAGTGTCATATTCATTGGTATTTATGCCTTAAGCACTATCGTTCCATTTAGAGAAAATCATCTTCTCTCATATGCCTTGCTAGCTGTGACATGCTTTCTTATCAGCTACTACATAGTTCTTTTTGCGGTCAAAATATTTGTCGATGAAAGAATTAAGCTAATCTATAAAAACATCCATACGGTTAAATTAGAAGGCAAAAAGAAGTCTAATATTACCAGTAACAATGCGATGGATCAGGTAGAAAAAGACGTAAATGATTTTGTAACCAATCAAGGTAGAGAGATCAAAACCCTTAAGTCTATGGAGAACTACCGAAGAGAATTCTTGGGAGATATTTCTCACGAACTAAAGACTCCCATTTTTAATATTCAAGGCTATGTTCACACCTTGATAGAGGGTGGAATTTACGATTCAAATATCAATTTGGATTATCTCCGAAGAGCTGCTAAAAACACGGAACGTTTAAAGATAATTGTAGAAGATTTAACTGAAATTTCTAGGCTGGAATCGGGGCAATTGAAATTGCATTTTGAAGAGTTTGACATTAGAAGTTTAGTGGAAGAGGTTTATAAGGACCAGGAGTTCTTAACAAAGACTAAAAACGTAGCTCTAGTCTTTAACGAAACGACAGCTAAGGATTTTAAAGTAAGCGCAGATAGGGAATCCGTGAGACAAATTCTGATGAATCTAGTCACCAATGCGGTAAAGTATAATAAAGAAGATGGGCGGGTAAAGGCTAGCTTCTACGAAATGGGCCAGAATGTCCTCATTGAAATCTCCGATAATGGAGCAGGAATAGAAAAGAAACATCTTCCCCATTTGTTTGAGCGATTCTATCGAGCGGATACACATCGATCTAGAACAGTAGGGGGGTCTGGTTTAGGATTATCTATTGTGAAGCACCTTATTGAAGCGCATAAGCAAACTATTAATGTGAGAAGCACTATTGGACTTGGCACTACCTTTGGGTTTACTTTAAGAAAAGTTAAATAGGTTATTTGAAATACTTTGAATAGGTGATGCTCAATTTTATATGATATCATTATTTAAATTAATCGCCTTGTTCTTAGGTTTATTCTCTGAACGAATGGGTTGTTCATAAAATCAATTTGTCATGATTTTTAGCCAAAAATCTCGCCAAATTACATTCATTCTACTTTTATTGCCCAGAACTAAGGTACTGGGCTGCAAACATTAAGCACCGCTGGTGCCACCTCGCTTTCTTCTGAATTTCTCTAAAATAAAAGTACTTAATCTACCTATCCATTAGGTTCTTGATCTGATGCAGAATCAGGAAGATTTTCTTTCTCCGCAATTTCTTCCTCAGTTTCGATTACTTCTTTGAACTCAATCCTATCTAAAACAATCTTCATGCTGTCCTTTACTTTGAAGTATTCTGGTAGATCTTCTTTAGGCATAGGATCAGGAGGAGGTAAGTTTTGTCTTCTAGGGTCAACTTGTACTCCATTTTTCCAAAAGCGATAGCAGACATGGTTTCCAGTAGCCAAACCTGTCTTTCCTACATACCCGATCACATCGCCTTGCTTAACATAGGAACCCGCCTTCACATCTTTTTTGAATTTAGACATATGCAAATATTGGGTAGCGTATACCTTGTCGTGTTTGATTTTTACATAATTACCATTGTTCTTAGTATACGCTCTTTTGGAAACAACACCATCTGCTACAGCCATAATGGGTGTCCCTCTAGGTGCTGCGTAATCTGTACCAAGATGGGACTTGTACCTTTTCAAAACAGGATGAAATCGACGCTTGCTAAAACGCGAGGAAATCCGACTATACTTAACAGGTGCTTTAAGAAAAGCTTTCTTCATAGGATAGCCAGATAAATCAAAAAATCCATTGTGCTTACCAGAGTCATATTTTATCGCGTAATATTCTTGATCTGAATTTTTATAATAGGCGCCGAACAATTCTCCTATACCTACAAATTTTCCATCAATATAATCTTGTTCATATACCGCTTTAAAGCGATCTCCTTTTTGGATATGATAAAAATCTACAGACCAGGCTAGGGCATCTTCCATTTTATTTGTTAACTCAAAACTCAAACCGTTGGACTTCATAGTCATCCATAAAGAACCATCCACAATACCGGAGGCCTCTTTAATTACTTTGTCTACTTTTCTTTTAACATGTTCTGATTTTTGAGGATTTTTAAGATCATACACAACATAGTGATAAGCATTAGGCTCGAAAATAAAATAGTCTGCACTATTGCTTGTGTCTCTGTTTAAGACCGTATATGGTTTGTCTGCTCTTAAACTTCTTACATCGTAAATATCTCTGGTTTCTTTGGCTAATTTATCGATAGCCACGTAGTCTACTTTATGCTTTAAAAGAATATCTGCTAGAAATTCATTTTCTTGGATGATGCCTTCTGTGACTTCAAAATTGTTGAAAACAAAACCGTATTTTAAGGTAGGTTCTATAATAGGGAAATGACCTATGTTTTCTGACTCAGAAAGTAAGGGTGATGATACAGAATTTTTATTTGCCCCCATCTTGCTTAGTACAAATAGGCACAGAGCTACAAGGCTTGCAGTATAGAAAACTTTTGACTTTGATAGTTTATATGAAGAAGGGGATTTGACGCTCTGATTACTTTCTCCCACTAGTGCTTATTTTAGTCTGTAACATGATGACCAAAAATAAGCTCATTTAGTGAGCATTCCAAATAGGATTGCTTAATATTAGAGTAGTTCAGTGTTATACTCAATGGAAAGTGGTTTGGGATAAATTACGCGACTTTATGAAGGTGGATATCAAGGCGAAAAACTGAGGCAATGCCTTAGCATTAGCGAAGTTTTTTAACGAAGATAGTGGCCAAAAGAAAAAGCAGAAATGCCCCAAACCACTTTCTTTTGAGTATAATTAACGAGATAGTATTACATCTACTCTTCGACTTTGCTTTTTTTCCTCTTCCGTTAGAACTCCACCAACGGAACCCTGAGCAAAAGCTTCAACTTTTGAAGAGATTTCTTGACTACATTTGGTGTATAGATATTCGATAACGGAATTAGCTCTCTTTTCGGATAGCTTCTGATTATAATCAGCATCACCTGTATTATCCGCAAATCCAGTTACTTGTACATTCCAATCATCGTATCTATTGATTACTCTAGCTATTCTGTCTAATTTCTCAATATCTGATCCTGGGATAGCAGCGGAGTTTACATCAAAATAGACTTGCACTATGGTTTTGGTATGTCGATCTTCACCAATATATTCTGGTTTTACAGATTTAGGTTCTATTTCTAGGTATAAGGTTTGTGCGGCTGTGAGTATGTATTCCTCTAAGAAGTGTGCCTCGACATAAAATTTATAACCCTCTCTGCTTATTCTGTAAGAGTAGGCTTTATTCGCTTCTAAGCACATATAGATATTTCCTTCCTCATTACTATTTAAGGTTGTTTTCTTATTGTCAGCACCAACAATAACTGCCTGGTTTGCTATTTTTTCTCGTGTGGTCTTGTCTATGACTTTTAGAACTACTGGGAATACCTTAGAAGGTCTGTTGTAATCAGGCATTTCGGCAAAGTATAGATCCAAGCCTCCAGCTCCTCCTTCTCTAGCAGAAGCGAAGTATACATGTTTAGTGTCGTCCGTTACAAAGAGACCTAGTTCTTTACCTGGAGAATTGATAGGGTAGCCCATATTAATAGCTTTTCCCCAATGGCCATTTTCAAATGTAGAAATAAAGAAGTCTCCTTCTCCTTGACCTGGGTGAAAATTGGAAGTGAAGTATAAATGAGTGCCATCTTTTGCAATAAATGGCGCTTCTTCATCTCCTTCCGTATTGATGTTTATACCTGCATTCTGTGCTGGACTCCATTCTCCTTTTTCATTCTTCTTACTAAACCATATGTCAGAGCCGCCCAATCCACCTTCTCTCGTACTGGCAAAGTAGAGTGTCTGCCCATCGCAAGTAATAGAAGGTTGTGAATCCCAAGCATCAGAATTTAGCGATCCTTCTGGACTAATCTCTGAACTGAGTTTACCGTTTTCAAATTCACTTACATAAATGTCACAGTCTACTTTTTCATCACTTCTTTGACAGCCGGCGTAGTATACCGTTCTATTATGTGGTTCAAACTTAGCCATACCTTCATTCATCGCGGTGTTAATTTGAATGGCACTTTTATTTTCTTCTCCCCAGCCAGTCTCTGTTCGTTCCGTGAGTAAGATGTCTTCTTGCTCTTCGTTATAGTTTCTAGTGAATAGTAGATATCTTCCATCATTACTCAAACTAGGTAAGTATTCATTGTCTTTTGAATTGACAGTAATAAGGGGATAGATTTTAGTGGACTTGTAGGTTGTGTCTAATTGTTCTATATATTCTAAATTTCTAAGCTTAGCTTTATAAAACGTATCATAAGATTTTTCTAAGCCACTTTCTTTTTGCGCATTGGCATATCGCTTATCCTTCATCTCATTATAAATACCAAGATAATATTCAGCTTTTTCCGTATTGAATAATCTTAGGTAGGAGTCACCGACTTCGAAGAACGCAGCTCTCGAGACTTTACGATCATATTCAAAAGAATCCTCAAGGGCTTCGATAGCCAATTCAAATTGATTGGTATCATAATAGGCCTTCCCTAAAAGACGATAGGCAATGGCGAAATCTTTTTTGATTTTAATAGTATGCTTTAGCTGTTTAATGGCTCGCTTGTAGTCTCCACTTGAAAGTAAGTCTTGAGCTATAATTAAGGACTGTTTGGCGTTATTAGTGTTGCTAACATCAGGACTCTGCGAAAATGCAGAAGCATGACAGCTAAAGGCAAGCACAAAGGCATATACAATCTTTGAAAGTAAATTCATCTAAATAGCTTTGCTGTGTTCATTGGGGGCTGCTTGAACATCTAAGATGCTGCAAATATAATATGCTGCTATATTCTTGCCAAGAAAACCCGAAATAAGGGCTAAAAGGCAAAATATTTCACAAAATAAGGCCTAATTGAGTACCGGAAAGGGTTGAGTTGGGCCTTCAAATCGGATTTCCATTGTGTACCCGTCTGATAACAATGGACTCAACAAAATTCCAAGCACCTCTTTCACCTTTTCTTTGGACTTTGGGTAGATGTCGCTTTTTAAGGCATCCTTGCGAAATTCTTCTCTCAGGAGATTAAAATTCTTATTGAAGTCTTCATCCTTAATGCTTCTCATCCAACCCACATCCAATTTATCTATTCGAGGATATACTTCATGAGATAGAATCTTTGGCTGTGGTAAAGTAACTAACAATCTTTTTCCTTGACTATACATTTGGATATCGAAATACTCGTCCAATTTAAATCCTGCTTTCAGAATACTAATAGCAGAAATATCTATTTCAGTAGAAGACACATTATAGCCCATGACTTTGCTTTGTAGTTTGCGTTGAAGGCCTTTTTTATCTCTGATTTCCATCGTTGCCAATTCTGAAATTGTACTTTCTACCTTTTCAGAAAGCAGTCCGCGAGATCTGGTGAAATCATCTATCACCGCTTTTTCTTTTAATCTTTTTATCATAGGAGCAATGCCTTCTTCCAATGCAATACTACAGGGCTCATTGATGCTGCGCCCTTCTACCTGTAGATAACCATCCTTGGTTTCCAAAATACTAGTCAAAATATGATTCACAATAAAGCAGGTGTATTTGGAGCTGACTTCGTTAAAGGCTGCCACGGCTTTTACATTGTCTTCTCGATACCAAGTATCCGTTTGTTTGCTAGAGCTGGTTCGCAATTTCATAAAGTCTTTGTAGTACAAGTTCTTTACATAAGCATGATGATCATTGTAACGATCTCTAGCACTTATCATCAAGCTATCAGTGAATCCCATTCTTTTGCCCATATGGCTAACAAGGGCCATATTGTATTCATACAAAAAGTTGTTGAACTCTTTTCTTTTATTGGTGGGGTCGGATAAGATTTGCATTGTGTATGCATCGTCTAACTTATACACAAAATCACTCGGCTTATACTTTACCTTGAAATCTTTCCTTTCATAAGAGCCTCCCTTTGGGGTGAAGATATCTGTGATGCTACCTGTGCTTCCACCGCCATTTATCTTTTTGTAGTGGTTGTATCCAAAAAAAAGGAATATCCCTGCTATGACTAAAGTGAATAAGGAGCGTAAAAAAGAGGGTGGGGCGTCGTGATGTGTTTCTTTTCTTCTACCAAACATGATACTAAGTATTATAATTTACGTCACAAGTTACACAATTTCAGGGATATACATAGTAAGATAAATATACATTTGAAGCTATCATTAGCATGCTTTTGCTTTTTTCTATAAGTATATACAGAAGTAAGGGAAGTGTCTTTTTCCCTCCCTAGTTCACTTCTCTATCGTTCTCCTCTTTCTCTTTCTTTGGCATTGCCCCAAAGAAACAAAGCCTGCCTGGATGACCAGTCGGACAGGGTCTAGGACTGTCGCAAGGTCACGTTTCTATTTTGAACACCAGTTGGTACTTAGCCATAGCTTTTATTTTAATTGCTCAAGGGGGACTGTCCTCCTTGTTCGTTAAAAAAATATATAGAAACGAGAGGCTTATTTATAGAAGTGGACCATCTTATAGAGTAAAGTTGAAAAGCAATCATATACTTTGTACTTTTAAGCAACTAATATGTTGATAATACTAAATCTAAAGAGCACTAAAATGAGGGATGAGGGGAAATTATACGAAACCATGGGGGAGTTACTGTATGCAGTAGCCAAGGCCGATGGAGTAATTCAAAATGAAGAAAAAGAAGCCCTTCAAGAGCTCTTAAAGAATCATAAGTGGAAGGATGAAATCAATTGGTCCTTTAACTATGAAGCGTCGAAGAACAATTCAGTAGAAGAGATTTATTCCAAAGTGATTACGGTATGTGAGAGAATCGGCCCTTCGCCATTGTATAAGGAATTCATAGAGGCGATGACGATTATTGCTAATGCAAATAATGGTATTGACGATGATGAATCAAAAGTTATGAATTCTTTCTCTAGTGATCTTATTGAAAGATTTAGGAAAGATACCAATAGTAAATAGATAGGCTTTATCTAAGCAGATTCTTTTCTTCTCTCTTTCGCTTTTCTGTCGTTCTTCTCTTTCTCTTTCTTTGGCATTGCTCCAAAGAAACAAAGCCTGCCTGGATGACCAGTCGGACAGGGTCTAGGACTGTCGCAAGGTCACGTTTCTATTTTGAACACCAGTTGGTACTTAGCCATAGCTTTTATTTTAATTGCTCAAGGGAGATATTGGTTGCTTTCCTAATTTCCTCCACTTGCATGCGATAGTTTTAGTGTATTCTTAGAGTTTATGATCCTGCGGACTCCTAGGATTTTCGTGTAAGGTCGTCATTATAACCGCTTACGCCAATATCTCTTTGAGTGAAAGTGCTCCTTGTCCGTTTAAAAGTTATTCTAATTTTGACTTGATTTACTATTCTGGATATGCGAAAAGGTTATTAAAACCGATCAAAAAATCACAGATTGATACTGAAAACATATAATATTAGACTTGATTATTCGAATAAGCCCTTGCCACTACCATTCGCGGAACCGAAAGGTGGAGCTCGAAAAGAGCAAGAGATAGCAGCGGCATCCGTTTTTTGCGGGCAGGGTAGGGACACGACGCTTCGTGTCCTCATGTGTGCAGGCTAAAACGGATATAGCGTATAGCTCGGTCACGACGCCTTTTGGCACGTGATGATCCCCAATATTTTTCACCTCCAAAAATTAATTTTAATCCTTACCTTGCTCATCTAAATTATTCTTTACGTTTATGTTCAACCCTCACCTTACGCTAAATTGTTCTGGTCAACTAATAAGTTTGGCAAATCCTATCATCATGGGAATTGTCAATCTGACTCCAGATTCATT
>CAYWOZ010000003.1:0-18321 GCA_964458675.1 uncultured Saprospiraceae bacterium | reverse complement strand
TAAGTTTGGCAAATCCTATCATCATGGGAATTGTCAATCTGACTCCAGATTCATTTTATGATGGAGGGAAATTTGATTCCGATCTGAAGGTGCTTAAGCAAGTGGAGAAAATGCTTTTAGAAGGGGCAACCATTATTGACGTAGGGGCCATGTCTTCTCGTCCTGGTGCGGAAATGATAAGCCAAGCGGAAGAAGTTGGTCGCCTAATAAAAGTGCTTGAAAAAATCACAAAAGAATTTCCGGATGCTATTATTTCAGTAGATACTTTTCGTGCAGAAACGGCTCGACAAAGTGTGGAATCTGGCGCTAGTATGATTAATGATATCAGTGGGGGAGAGATGGATGATAAAATGTTTGAAACAGTGGCTTCGCTAAGAGATATTCCGTATGTCCTTATGCATATGAAAGGGACACCGCAGACGATGCAGGATGAACCTACTTACGAAAATGTGAGTCTTGAAGTATTGGATTATTTTATTGCGAAAAGCAATGCATTGAAGTCACTTGGTGTGAAAGATATTATACTCGATCCTGGATTTGGGTTTGGAAAAACGATGGACCATAACTACGAATTGCTCCAAAAAATGCATACCTTCAAAATGTTGGATTGGCCTATTCTGGCAGGTCTTTCTAGAAAGTCTATGATCTATAAACTTTTGGATTTAGAAGCCGCAGACACGCTCAATGGGACATCAGTGCTGAATATGGTGGCTTTACAACAAGGCGCAAAAATACTACGCGTACACGACGTAGCGCCCGCACAAGAAACGATAAAACTATTTACACAATTGGATAACTATCTTCCAAAATCAAAATATCTAACATGAAAAAGCAATTAACCTTAGGATTTACTTTTGTCTTTTGTTTGAGCATGATGCATGCACAAAAAACATATTTGCACTGTGGAAATTTGATTACTTCAGAAAGTAAAAATGTCAAAAAAGAACAAACCGTAATCGTAGAAGGGAACAAAATAGTAGACATCCAAAATGGCTATCAAGAGCCTTCTGAATCGGATGCGCTAACTGTCGATCTTAAAGACCATACGGTGATGCCTGGGCTACATGATATGCATGTGCACATTGAGCATCAGTCTAGTAAAAAAAGATACGAAGAAGGCTTTCGTCTAAATGAAGCAGATGTGGCTTTGAAAGCTACGACCTATTGTCGTAAGACTTTGATGGCGGGATTTACCTCTGTTCGTGATTTAGGCGGTTCGGGAGTAAACGTTTCACTTGGCAATGCGATTGCAAAGGGGCATATAGATGGGCCTCGTATTTTGACGGCCGAAAAATCCATTGCAACTACTGGTGGACACGCCGATCCAACCAATGGATTGAGAAAAGATCTTAAAGGAGATCCAGGGCCAAAAGAAGGGGTGATCAATTCTCCAGAAGAAGCACGCAAAGCAGTAAGACAGCGTTACAAAAATGGAGCGGACTGTATCAAGATCACTGCCACTGGAGGGGTCTTGAGTGTGGCTAAAGATGGACAAGGTCCGCAGTTTACCCAAGAAGAAGTGGACGCTGTAGTAGCTGCTGCCAAGGAATATGGCTATGTAACTGCAGCGCATGCGCACGGAGCTGAAGGGATGAAAAGAGCAGTGCTGGCTGGTATCACGACTATCGAGCATGGTACCAAGATGGATGATGAAGTAATGAGTCTCATGGTGCAAAAAGGAACCTATTTGGTACCCACTATTTCTGCTGGAAAGTATGTAGAAGAAAAGGCTAAGGTGCCTGGTTTTTTTCCTGATGTCATCGTTCCCAAGGCTTTAGAAATCGGCCCTTTAATCCAAGATACTTTTGCGAAAGCTTACAAGCGAGGCGTGAAAATTTGTTTCGGTACGGACGCTGGCGTATTTCCACATGGAGAGAATGCGAAAGAGTTTATCTATATGGAGGAAGCAGGGATGCCAGCGATAGAGGCGATTATTTCTGCGACACGCGTGCCTGCGGAAATCATGGGCACCATAGATAAATTAGGAACGATCACTACTGGCAAATTGGCGGACATCATAGCCGTGCCTGGCGACCCCTTGGACAACATAGAAGTGATGACACAAGTACAGTTTGTAATGCAGAATGGCATCGTGTATAAATCTGATATCAAGTAAAAATGCCTCTAATAGAAGATCTTGATTTTGCACCAAAAGGTCTGTATCGTTCGGCGCACTTCAATACTATTACAACTGCCGTTTTTCGAAAGGTGCCTGAGCTTGATTTCGTGCGACAAAGGATCACCCTTCAAGATGGAGACTTTATAGACCTCGATTCATGCATTCAAAAGCGGAATGCCGTCGCCGTTATTTTACATGGATTGGAAGGTGACGGACGTCGCCCTTACATGCGAGGCATGGCGCACGCTATGCATAACAGTGGTTTGGATACTATAAATGTCAACCTTCGCGGCTGCAGTGGTGAAATTAATAAGCTTCTGAAAACCTATCATTCTGGCAGCACAGATGACTTGCAAGAAATACTCGATTTTGTATTGGATGAATATGATTATCAGCAGATTGTTTTGATTGGTTTCTCACTGGGCGGCAATATTGTTTTGAAGTATACGGGCGACCAAGCGGAGCACATTGATCCTCGTATAAAAGCAAGCGTAGGCGTTTCTGTTCCTTGTGATTTGACTTCCTGTGCGAACAGCATCAAAGAAAAGCGAAATTTTGTTTACATGCGTCGCTTCCTAATTAATTTGCGCTCAAAAGTAAAAGCCAAACAACATCTTCTCACTCCAGATATGGATGTAAAGCAACTACTCTCCGCCAAAAATTTTCATGAATTCGATCATTGGTTTACCGCCAAGGTCCATGGCTTTGAGAGCGCAGAACACTACTGGGAATGCTGTAGTAGTAAGCCTGGCTTGTCCCAGGTGGTAATCCCGACCTTACTCCTCAATGCACGTGACGATTCTTTTTTAGGGGAGGAGTGTTATCCAGAGGAGATAGCTAGAATGAGTGACCTTTTTCACTTTATGGCGCCGAAGCATGGTGGGCATGTGGGCTTCTCTGGTGACAATCGCGACGGTATGCTTTGGTCTGAATATCAGGTGAGTCAGTTTGTGAAGAAGTATGTTTGAGTCAAGTCCGAAAAGTAGCGGATAGTCAAAAAAGATTTTTGAGTTTTTTCCATCTTCTTTTTTTTTAAAATGAAAAGAAATGATGAGGTCGAACTCAATGCGACTCCATGTTCATTTTGATACTGCGCACATCTCACGCTAGGCGATTCTCTACGATTGCTTAGCCAAAATAAAAAACAAATACAAGGCTAATTCTTGAATTCCAATGGGAATACATAAGGGTCAATATCCCATAAATTACTCAAAACAAAGAATACAAAAAAAGTGAGTAAAATTATTGAAATAATATTCATCCAAATGCCTGTTTTTACCATGTTAGGTATAGTAAGATATCCTGAGCCGAATACAACTGCATTTGGGGGGGTGGCAACTGGTAGCATGAAAGCACAAGAGGCGGCTACGGTAGCGGAAACCATTAAAATATAAGGGTGCATATCTATGCTCAAAGCTATGGGAGCAAGGATAGGCAATAGCATTGCTGTAGTGGTTAGATTTGACGTGATTTCTGTCAAGAAATTCACGGCAGTTATAAGTAATAGGATAAGTAGTAAGATAGGCAGTGATCCCAGAAGATTAAACTGAGAACCTATCCAATCCGCAAGTCCACTATCTTGGAAAGCTGCAGCCATAGCCATACCACCACCAAACAGAATAATAATCCCCCAAGGCATTTTTGCTGCTTCTTTCCAAGAGATAATCGGTTTGTTTTTTTGAGAAGATGGCAGTAAAAAAAGAGTCAAACCTGCAAGTATTGCTATGATTGTGTCATCAAGATTCGGAATATAATTTTGCAAAAAAGACCGAGAGATCCACAGTGCGGAAGTGGATGTAAAAACTGCTAAAACTATTTTTTCTTCAAAAGTAATTTTTCCAAGAAGTTTGAGTTGTTTTAAAATCTCAGCTCTACCACCAGGGAACGATTCTATTTTAAATTTAAATGCGAATTTGGTTAGATAAATCCAGCAAATCCCTAAAAGTAAAATAGAGATTGGAAATCCAAATGACATCCATTGTCCAAATGTAATTTCAATATTAAACGTTTCTTTGACTACGCCAGCTAAGACTAAGTTAGGGGGTGTTCCGATAAGAGTTGCCATTCCCCCTATAGAAGCGGAATAGGCAATAGCTAGCATAAGTGCTTTGCCAAAAATCGTGTTTTCATTTTCTTCTGTATCTGGATGATCTTCCAATTGTGATATTATTGCCATTCCAATAGGGAGCATCATGACTGTTGTTGCAGTATTCGATATCCACATCGACATGAATGCTGTTGCCATCATAAAGCCTAAAATAATTTTGGAAATACTTGTTCCAATTAGCTTTATAATACTTAAAGAAATTCTTTTATGGAGGTTCCATTTCTCAATGGCAATAGCAAGAATAAAACCACCCATATATAGAAAAACGTACTTGTGGCCGTATGCAGCAGTTGTCTGATTCAAACTAAGTGCGCCTGTAAGAGGGAAAAGTACAATTGGTAAAAGTGCTGTAACACTTATGTTTGTGACTTCAAATACCCACCATACTGCAATCCATATTGTACAAGCTAAAACAGCATTTGCTTCTACACTTAACCCTTCAGGATGAAAAAAAGTCAACACTATTAGGAATAGTGCAGGACCAAGAAAGCCAGTAAATGTTTTTAGGGTCAAATTCATTTTAGTATTTTGTCAATAATAAATAATATTGGTATTGAGATAGGGATACCAATGGCTGGCATAAGAGTCGCCAAATTTGGGTTTAATTTTTTTTCAGCAGTTAAAATTGACATTGCATTCATCGATCCTATCGCTGCTCCTAAGATGCATATGCGGCCAATCAAATCTTGAATCCCCAATATGTTCCAAACAATTAAATAGATAATAAGGGGTGCTAAAATCAATTTGTAAAATTGCCCAAAAAGAATATTTTTAAACATTTCTTTGTTTATTTTGAAATCAATTTGAAGCCCTATGCTAAGTAAAGCAATAATTGCAAAAGGCTTTGTTATGCTTGAAAGTAAACTGTCCAATATCAATGGATAGGATATTCCTAAAAAATTTATTCCAAGCCCTATTAAAAATGCAATAAACGGAATAAAGGTGAAAATCTTTTTTATAATCTCAAAGAAATCAAATTTGCTTTCCGTATAATAAAATAGAGTAGAAGTGCCTATTGTATTAAAAACTAAAATAGTCCCCCCTAAACTCATAATCACTCCATATGCTAAACCTTCCTGACCATAGAGTAATTCGAAAATAGGAAATCCGATAAAGGAGGTGCTGCTTATGCCAGATGTCAAAATTAATGCCGCCTTGGTTTCTCTTTTTATGTTGGTTATTAATGATAATAAATTAAAGAATAAAATACTACCAAAGAAAACGATAAAAGGACATAAGCTTAGCCAAATTAATGTTGTTGAGAATTCTATTTTAGGTATTTGATAAAGTGTTATTAAAGGAATGAAAAAATAGATTATTAATTGATTTAACGTAGAACTACTTTCCTCATTAAAATAAGGGGTCCTTCGTAGTATTATACCTGAAAAAATACATACTGCAATTAATAATAAGTTGCTCAAATCTACTTAAGGTTGTCCTATGTATAAAAAGTTAAAAGGAGACCTAAGAAAGGCCTCCTCAACTTCAGTAAAATCAATGATGTGAAAAAAGCAAACTAAAAATTCATGTTTGCAGACATATAAAGGTATCTGCCATTGAAACCAAATTGATTAGAGTTTCTTGAATAAGGGATCTGACCAGAAGCATAAGAACTAGCCGTTCCTTCGAATCCATTTAGCGTCGTATTATATTTGTCAGGATATACATCAAAGGCATTATTAGCACCAACAGATAAAGAAAACATATCTGAAAACTTATATGCTATTGAGAAATCACTCACTATCTTTGAGCTAAAAGTTTGTACACAGCGATCAGACTCGTTGCATTCAACGTTGCTGTCATTTCCAGAAAGCCCTCTACTAAAAGCTTGTACTTCTCCGAACCTAGTGAATTTTCCTGTTAAGTTAACTTTGCCAATCGTGTAAATAGCACTTAGCAGAACTTTTTGTCTAGGGACAGCTACTTCAATTAATTCAGTAGCAGTAGTCCCTAACAATTGTAATCCTTGTGCATCATCTGCCGCACCTTCAAGTATTTCTGATGGAGTTTCTTGTTGTCCTGTTACTTCAGTAGCGTTAAAAGTAGCTGCTAGACTTACATTCAACTTATGATTTTCGCTAAAAGCCCATTTGTATGCAGCAACAAAATCAATACCTTGAGTTCTTGTATCAGCATGGTTCGTGAAAAATCTTATTTCTCTTGAATCTGGAAATAATGCAGCTACAGCTGGGTAGGTAGCAGTTGAGATTCTTTCTGTAATAACAATTCTTTCATCAATTGTGATTTGGTATGCATCTACTGTCAAGAGTAAAGCTCCACTAAATAATTTGGCGGTAAGTCCTAGGTTAAAGTTGTCAGAAATTTCTGCTTGTGGGTCTTCAATACCCAATTGTGCTAACCTTTCATCTGCAGAAGGTACTTGTCTCGTTATAATTACTGAACCGTTTTGAACAGTGGATGTGTTATTGATAGTGCCTAACTGAGACAAAGAAGGGGCTCTAAATCCACGGTTATAAGAACCACGTATAGAGAATAGGTTGCTTAGCTTATATCGAGCAGCTAGTTTACCAGATATGTTAGAGCCGAAATCAGAGTAATTTTCGAATCTTAGCGCTGCTGCCACTAAGAAGTCTTCTGAGATATCTGCTTCTACATCAGCATAAACACCAACATTTGATCTGTCAATATCGTTATCATCAGCAATGCCAGGCCTAGCACTTGAACCGACATCTTTTCCTAATGCTGCTAATGGTCCAGCTTGGAAAGATTCATCACTTCCACGTGTTTGATAGTATCTGTCTGTTCTAAATTGAGCACCAAATGCCAAATTTAGGCCTGCTATTCCGCCTACTGCTCCGAGATTTTTACTAACATCAGCGCTTACAATGTCTTGAGAGAAGTTATAAGTTCCTACGTGAAAAGAAGTAGGGGTCGCAGATCCAAAAGATGGATTTGTTGTATTGAAAATATCTAAAAACAGTCTATTGTTACCTTTAGAGTAGGATAAGTCAAAATTCCATCCATCAGCTAAATTCCTTTTGATTCCAGCTACATAAGAGAAGTCTGTTCCTCTACCAGGAGAAATTGGTACATATCCATCAGGAAACACGGTTAACACTGCTCTAGAGAATCTAGAAGGGTTACGGAAGAATCCAAAAGCGGTAATATCTTTTTGAGAAAAACCTCCAAATGCATAAACACTAAGCCCTTTATCTCCTAAGGGATAAGCTGCATTTACAAAAAACTGCCTTGTTTCATTTTCATTTGCACCATAATTGCCTACAACAAAATCATCATCTGGATAAATAGCTCTTTCAGCTCGAGGGTCTTCAGTGAAATAAGGATAGTCTTCGCTGGGCCCTGTAAAAACACCGTTACTGTCTACAGGTGCTTCAGGGTATAAGCCACCAGTATAATAGTCGGATCTGTTTGTTCCAGCAAAATCAAAATGTTCTAAAGTAAAATTGAAAAAACTGTTTTCTTTTCCTAAGCTGAAACCGTAATTAAGTGAATTTTTTATTGTAAATCCATCTCGGAATTCTCTACCGGCAGAAGCAGCATCATCAGGAGAAGAATAATGTTGTCCAAAAGTTGTCGTGAAGGAGCCCCCATCATTTTGATCGTTTAACCCAAGGTTGATTATTCCTGCAATAGCATCAGAGCCATACTGAGCAGCTGCACCATCACGAAGTACCTCAATTCTTTTAATGGCACCGGAAGGTATACTGTTTAAATCCGTAACTACTGTACCTAGGCCTGGAGCAACGTTTAATTGTAAAGTCGAAAATTGATGCCTTCTTTTTCCATTCACTAATACTAAGGATTGGTCTGGACCTAAACCTTTTAATGAAGCGGGGTCCGCATAGTTAGTGGTTCCATTTACACCATACTTTGCAGAATTGAAAGAAGGGGAAGTGTATTGAACTTGTTGTCCAAGATCAGTTTGTCCTGTAGCTTTTAATTCCTTCGCATCAATGACGTCAACAGGTACAGGGCGGTCAACATCTGTTCTGGGTTTACCTCGAGTACCAACTACTGTTATTTCTCCAAGTTCAACACCAGAAGATAATCGAATGTCATATGAAGTACGAGAATCTAATTCAATCTCTTGAGTGGTATACCCAGTATATGAAACGATAATAGTTTGACCTTCTGTAGCATTTAAGCTAAAAGAGCCGTCAATATCGGTAATTTCACCAATAGTGGTGCCTTTGATGGAGACCGAAGCACCAATCAGGGTCTCATTATTCTCAGCATCATAAATAACACCTGATATTTGCGCACTCAAAGAACTGTAGTTTGAAAGTATAATCGTCGTTAGAAAGAACACGAAAATAGAGAGTAGGATTTTTTTCATACTAGTTTAATTTTGATTTTTATTAAAAATATGGAAGTGTTAGTTTAAAAATGCTTCCATGACCTGGCTCAAATTTATATTTAATTTTTTGATTGAAAGGGAATAATATTTCGTCACACAAAAATTTTACAAGACTTTATACTGATTTACACATTTTTACACCTATATTTAAGGCGTTATGAAAGAATTACAAGAGCGATTTAAGGATGAATTAGGAAAGACTTTTGGAGATTGGGATCAGAATGGGGCACGCTTTGGAAATAGTTCGTATGGAGATATTGCCGATAAACTTTGTATGAGCGGAAGTCAGTTTTCTAAGCTACTATATGGTTCCGCTACTAACGGTATGTATGAGCGCTCCATAAAGAATATTTCCCAACTTCGCAAACTGAAACGATTAGAAGATGATTATTCTGAGTTAAATGAGAAGTTTTTAGAGAGCTCAAAAAGAAAATCACCAAAATTTATTTATCTGCTTATAGGTGTTCCCATACTGTTGTTATTTGGATATGGTATTGGTACTTTTCTGAATCAAAAGCCTCCGGAGGTGGTTCCAGAGGATAATCATAATATTCATGCTCTATCTCCCTTTTTTGACCGAAAATTTAATGATGTTCATGCTTCTCCATTCTTGAGTATTGATGAAGCACAAGAATATTGCCCAGGAAGTGCTTTTGAAGGGGTCTGGAGTTTAGATAAACCTTATATTATACCATTACCTTTAAAGAGACCAGGCTTATACTTTATTGCAAAAGAGGTGGATATGAGGGTAAAATGTTCAAGGAATGTAGAACCAGATCAAAAAGGTAAGTTATTATTAGGCTTTGAAAACTTGGTTCATGAGCTTTGGATAGATTCTAAGAGAGAACCCTTTGCACCCAAGTACTTTAATGTTGCTTCAAAAAACTATACCAAGGAATTTTATAATATTGATTTTGAAAATGACAGTAGTTTTAAAAAAGTGGCCACTATCAAGTCTTTCTTTTTCAATACATTTGAATTAGATGGTGATCTGATTTTGAGAAAAGGCGAGCCCATGGGACGATATGCAGAAAGTGTCAATCACGAGTTGGCTAACCAATATAAAATTGATGTAAAATATGTCTTACAGGAAATCATAGGTAATTTGGTGAAAACCAAATGTGCTTCAGCTCAAAACAATTATTGCAATCCAAACACCATGGTTGAAAATGAAAGTACTATAAAATTCGATTGTGATTTTACTATAAATAACGAGAATGTAGGTCTTGGGGGCAGCTATCCGTACGCTAAAACCTATAGATTAATCAAACAGAACTATTTAGATAATCTTCTTTGCAAGTGTCAATAGAGATATTTACGCGTTCATGATACTCTTTATAATGGCTTCCGTCATCTCTTGTGTAGAAGCAGTACCACCTAAATCTCTAGTTAATATTTTACCTTCTTTTACAGTATCCTCTATTGCCTTCATCAATAATTTTGCACCTTCTATTTCACCAAGATGTTCTAGCATCATTTGGGCTGTCCAGAAGCATGCTACTGGATTCGCTATATTTTTTCCTGCAATATCAGGGGCGCTGCCATGTACAGGCTCAAACATGCTAGGAAAATCTTTTTCAGGATTGATATTAGCTCCTGGCGCTATTCCCATTCCACCCACTACTGCAGGTCCTAAATCAGATAAAATATCTCCAAATAAATTGCTAGCTACCACTACATCGAACCAGTCGGGATGCTGCACAAAATGGGCGCATAAAATATCAATATGATATTGATCTTTTTCAAGATTCGGATAGGCTTTACCTACTTCATAAAATCTTTCATCCCAATAGGGCATAGTATGAATAATCCCATTTGACTTTGTAGCACTTGTTATTTTTTTCAATCTAGATTTAGCCAATTCAAAAGCAAATTTCATCACTCTATCTACTCCTTTCTTAGTGAAAACACTCTCTTGCACAACCAATTCCTGTTCAGTTCCTTCATAGAGTTTACCTCCGATAGAAGAATACTCCCCTTCATTATTTTCTCGAACTACATAGAAGTCTATCTTGCCAGGATTCGCTAATGGTGATTGTATGCCTTCAAGTAAACGCACTGGACGAAGATTTATATATTGTTGGAAGGTTCTTCTTATTGGAATCAACAATCCCCACAGTGAAACGTGATCTGGAACACCTGGATAACCTACAGCTCCTAGAAAAATACCATCGCTATCTCTTAATCTTTCCAAACCATCATCCGGCATCATTTTGCCATGGAGTTTGTAATGTTCACAGGAATAGTCGTAATATTTGAAATCAAAATCGAACCCACATGCGGCACTAATGGCTTCTAAAACTTTTACGGATTCAGGAATTACTTCTTTTCCAATTCCGTCTCCAGGAATTGTCGCGATTTGGTAAGTATTCATCTATGTCGTTTTTTTTTTAAAAATGTAAGGATAGCCTCCAGAGTCTCTTCTGGAGCTTCTTCGGGTAAGTAGTGGCCGCATGCTATGGAAGCTCCTTCCACCTGATCTGCCCAGTTTGACCACTCTGCAATAATGTCATATTTCTTTCCCACGAATCCTTTCTCTCCCCAAAGACAAAGCATAGGACATTTTATTTTGTGCCCCTTATTTATATCTATCTGGTCATGCTCAAGATCTATGGAGGCAGACGCTCTATAGTCTTCACAACTTGCATGAATGGTCTCAGGCGTGAAGCATCTTAGGTATTCGTTAAACGCCTCTTTTGTAAAGGCTTTATTATCTCTTCCCCATTGGCCAAACTTCTTTTCTAAAAAGTACAAAGGGTCATTTCCAATCATTCGCTCAGGTATATCAAACGGTTGAATAAGAAAAAACCAATGATAGTAGGCCTTTGCAAAATCCATATCGGTTGTCTTATACATGGTATATGTAGGCGCAATATCCATGACGATCAATTTTTCTATGGCACTTGGATGGTCCAAGGCCATTCTGTGTCCGACTCGTCCACCGCGATCATGACCTATCAAATAAAATTTGTCAAAACCTAAATGACGCATTAGTTGGACTTGGTCGTAAGCACTTGCTCTTTTAGAATAGGGTTCGTGGGTGCTATTTGTAGCAGGATTGCTACTGTCCCCATAGCCCCTCAAATCACTCGCCACCACCGTGTATTGCGTGGCTAGTTGCTCAGCTATTTTATGCCACATGACATGCGTCTGAGGATATCCATGCAGCAACAAGATTGGAAAACCACTTCCACCGATTTGATAATTGATGGCAATACCCTCAAGATCAACTTTTGATTTTTTAAAATTTTTAAACATAGCCTACAGTATGAATCACCAAAATAAAATGAAGTAAAAATGGGTGGTGGGTTAATTATGAAAGAAAGGGATTTAATTTCTTATGCTTCAAGGTATAAAATTTACTTTTGCTTTTTTTAAACTTTTGTAAGCATTTTGAAATTTGATTTAGGGTTTTTTCCTAGCACATTATTTTACTCTTTTTTACACACGACTTTCTATTGTTTAGGCGTTTTTAGCCTGATTAGAGGTGCCTTATAGTCAAAAGACAAGTCAGTTATTAATCAGTATATCCAATGTGATATTTTGGGACTATCACCATGCCCTGAAAAAGGGCAGGTGTCAGGCTATGCGCTACTGCGCTTCGCTCCGGTCCTAACGGACTTCCCGCTCAGGCGGGACTAGCTACTATCCTTTAGCCTTGACGGGCTTCCTGCTGTTCGCATCGCCCGGAATATAGAGTATGATTTTGAAGCATACTGTGAAGATTGAAAATACCTTTGGACTTGGTATGAAGTTTGTTCTAATTCTAATTTTCATATTAAATAAAAACCTAATGAGAATAATTAATCTAACAATGTTACTATGTGTGACATTACTTTTTGCGTTTTCATCTTGTAATAATGAGGATGATTCTTCATCGACCATAACTGCAGAAGATCTTGTAGGAGAATGGGCTGCTGCGGAAGTAGTAGACGGTCAATCGGCAAATTTCACAGTAACTATTAGCTTGGTAGATGGTAATCTTAACTTGAGAGATAGTAGATTTCCGCCTCCAGTATATTCTGTAAGTGGATTTTTGTTTCCTTATGATGAAGAAGAGCAAACGTTTGAACTTGGAACTGTTAGCGGTGTTGTTGAAAATTCAAATTCTATTACCATGAATTATGCATTTGGTACATCGACAACTATATTTAATGTTCAACTAGATTTGACCAGATAATAGGCTAATTCGTAAGAATATTTTATTGTATTCGAAAATATACTTAAAGAAATAGCAAGAGCTGCTCATCGATTTATTTGATGGGCAGTTTTTTTTTTGGGAGCCTTCTTTTTCGTATTTAATTCGACACAGAATTTTTAAGGGCAAATAGGGTGGGAGGCATGTCGCTCTCCTGGAGCTTTAAGGAACGGTGGATAATTGGGCTATGAATATTGAGCACCGCTGGCGCCGTGGTTTTTTGATAACAACGTACTCCTATGCATTTAGGTAAATATTTAGAGCAAAATCATCCTTATTCTTGACTTCAAGAGAATCGTCAATCTAGACAATTTGAAAAATCATCCTAAGTCTAAATAATACTAAAATGCAACATAGCTAAGTTTATTTTTTTCGACAGGCTTCCGATTATTGAAATTACATACTGATAAAAATTCCGATAGTTGTTTAGCACAACACTACCAAAAATGCTAAAAATCGCTTGCGCGATTTTAACATTTGTTGCTAATTGTTATCCACTGTTCCTCCTTTGTTCTAATAATTCAATTCCGTCCACAATCTATTTGATTCTAAGTCAACTGCATAAGTCCACATTGTTCCCCATCTTTTACCAGAAGCTACATATAAGTTTGATCCTTTCGGTAGTTCTTCATCATTTAAAAGTTTATCTCCTAATAGGAAATCTTTATATGTCGTTGTAGCTTTTTTAAATTTATTTAAATCTAACTCATCCTTTATATCGTAGATAGAAATTCTTGTATTCAATTCTTCATCATAATAACAATTCACAAATTCGACTTTAGGTATATCAATTTTCGAATGTAATTCATAGGTATCAATTACTAATTGATTACAATCTATAGAACTTGCAAAACTTAAGTAGATATATATTATTGGGAGAGCTAAAAGTGAAATAAACATGGTTGAAATAAATATTTTCTTCATCATAATTTTTGTTTTAAAATTGTGGATAACTTGCATATCCGACGTAATGTCGGTTATTATTCATGTATATTCTTTTCTGTCATAGTATTAAAAATATCATATGTCCCAACTTGAGACCTATTCTTTAACAAATTTCAAAATCTGTATTTTATTATCGTAAACAACTTTTACAAAATAGAGGCCGGAAGTAAATGAATCTATTTGAATTACATTATTTGTTGAATGCAAAATTTGCCTCCCGTAATTATCAAATATGAAGTATTCCAAATCTGTGTTATTCGTCAAATGACTAGTGATTTGGATAGTCTTTTTTGAGGGGTTTGGGTATATAGTAAACGGCTTTGTTTGAGAACTATTTTTTACGGAAGTAGTCAAGGAGCTCACCATGGTATTGAAGGTGGTATTCGTCACAATAGCTGGATTGAAGTCGAAGAAGATATGCGCTGTGTTTTCAATTCTGGTGTTTTCCGCTAGGCTAGGTTTGGTATCGATATCAAAAATTAAAAAGCCATGGCTTCCTCTTTCATTTGATATACTGTCTGGTAAATTTATCTCATCAAATTTGAATTCCAATGCAGCTCCATCACGAATTACTTCTATAGGATGGCTGCTAGAAACAAACTTAAAAGTACTTAGGTCCAGATTGGTATCCAATGTATCTTTGATGGAAACATTTCTTGCGCTGGCATTCCCGGTGTTTTGAAATCTAACGGTGTATCTAAATTCCGAATCTGAAAATAAGGTCAAGTGTTCTTCATCTATTCCTTCTGGTATGACTAGCTTGTCATTTGGGTCATAAGAACAAAGTAAGGTAGGTTTATAGGTGATGGAATCAATTAGCTCTTCCTCTCCACTGGATAAGTCAAACATGCTTGCTTCAAAACATAATTGTTCCCCAATAAACTGCTCTGATGGCATAGTCATTATGATATCGACTTCAAATATTTCTGTAGGATCTAAGTCTTCGAAATACCAAATGGCCTCATTTTCGTACTCATCAAAATCATCATCTCTAGGGTCAGTGCTATAAATAAATGTAGGGGTATACAGTTTTAATTTTAGTGCACCTGAAGCAATCGGTGTGGCCTGATTAATACCTTGTAGCGTAAACCTTACCAACTCATTGCATCTAGTAGGTTCTGAAAAAATCACTATGTCTTGATCACGTACTTCTGATGAGAGTTTGAAGCCAAAATCAAAAGATGTATTAGCAAGGATGGTCGGATCTTGATTCACGGTATATTGAGATGAATCAGTAGTTAATTCCCAATAGTCTTCCACTATGGGTCTAATTATCTTTGTAGAATTATCTTCTATGAAGGGATTAAATAAGCCAAGCGAATCTGTAAAGGTTTGACTTAGGGGTACTTCTGATTGGAGCAGTACGTTTCTCAAGCCAATTTCATCTGCATCAAAAATCTTATTCTCGTTTTTGTCCCAAAATATTCTACCATTAATTCTGTTTCCTTCGCATAATAAATCTTGAACACTCCTGCAGCCGATATAATTTTCTTCTATTAAAAATAGTGCATCGGGTTGAGAAATGTATCTACAAACACTGCTTATATTGCATTCACCTAGATTTCCATTATTTGTTATTTCAAGACTTTGGATTCCTAAAGGGTCAATATTTTGTATTCCAGAAATATCAATAAGTCGAGTATTATTTTTGATAGTAATGGCTCCTTCCAAACTTGTCAAATTTTCTAAACCAAAAAGATTTTCTAAGCCGAAGTTGTCAACAATAAATAGGCCTTCGGTTATCGTACTTAGATTAGAAAAACCTTCTAGATCTCGAATACTTGCATTTTCAATATGAAGCGTGCCGCCAATACTGGAGAGTTCAGATAATCCTATTATGGAATCAATAAAGTTTTTGTAGATTTTTATTGTGCCCACTACGCTGGAAACATTTAGCCCTTCCAAATTGGTTAATTGTCTGTTGTCCTCAATAGTAATGGCTCCAACATCCTGAAGTTGATTTTCAAACTGAAGCAGTTTAATCAAATTTCGATTTTCTTTGTATGCGATTTCTCCGCCTATATGTTTTATTTGCTCTAATCCTGTGTAAGAAAGCTTTGCATTGTCTATTATTTCTAGGTTGCCATGGATAGTATCTAATGCTGATAGTTGAGATAAAATATTTTCATTATAGGTATCCTCTATTCTAATGCCTCTACCTACAGTTTGAAGGTTGGCAAATCCAGATAAATCCGTTAAAGCATCAGATCTAAAAAAGCTTAGACCTGCGGATATGGAAGTCCAATGTTCCATCCCTATAATTTGTTCTAGACTTTCATTTTCTCTAAAAACCAGATTGCCACCTACATCTATCAAACTTGGGATACTAAAAGCTACTAACCTATCATTTCCAGTCAGGACAAGACTTTCTCCTATGTATTCAAGAGAAGAAAGATCGTTTAAGTTTATAATATCCGTTCCAAATATACTGAAGCGCAACCCTACATTTACTAGGTTTTCTAGCCCCTGTAGACTGGTGGTGTTAAATCCACCAACTACAGTCATACTTCCTTCTACTTCACGCAGATTATTTAGACCATTTAAGTCTTTTAAATTTGTATTCGCGCCAAGCTGAAAGTTCCCTTTTATACTCGTGATATTTAGCAACGGGGCAAGGCTGTTAATTCTAAAATTGTTTGCTGTAGAACCAACGACTTTACCGATGATAAGGTCTCCACTTATCTCCGTACAATCTGGATATAAAAGAGCGAACTCATTTATCTCATCTTGATCTTCAAGCTCAATCTTGCTAAATCCTGGGCATTGTGAGTTCAAAGAAAATCCAACCAAAAGACTGGATACTAGTATTAGGAGACTGGATATGAAACGAAATTGGAAAATTTGATTGCGCATTAGACTGTATATAGATTTGTAAACTCTAAAATACGCATTTTATATATTCTTTGCTTTCCTCATGATTAATTTATCTTATTGATATGATGGGCAAAGGATGGGACGGGAATGAATCGGACCCTGAAAAAATTCAGCTATATCTTTTCTCTAATCCTTGTTAGTATTAGAAGCTAAATCTTCAGAAAAAGTATCGAAAAATCTTTCAAATTTTCTGTTGCGCGCATACACAATAAATCCATCATATCGCTTGACATAGGTTTCAATGAATTCTAACATGTTCATGTTTTCTATGCTAGGCTTCGCTTTAGAATATTCTTCAAAATGGTCTTTATATCTATTAGGTGTAAAGTAGGCTATAACCGGTATAATGGAATCTTCACCATATGAACAAGTTGATTTTTCTAAGACTTTAAATTCACCATCTGATGCCATTACCATTTCGAGATTTCTTCCAGAAGTTAGGAGATTTCCATTTTGAGCTTGGGTTTGAACAGAAATGACAGGTTCCTTAAGCCCAGTACTATTTACTTTAGAATCCTTATGAATATAAGTATGACAATTACTTGTTGATGGAATAAAGGTTGATCCTGAATTACCACTTCCAGTACCATATAGATACGGAGTGCCATCGTACCAAACCTCCACTAATATGCCTTGCATAAAGTCAGACGAATTTGCCGTCTTTAATTTATAATCATGCACTAATAAAGGGGAAGGTTTTCTGGCAGTTTGCCGAACAATAAAATTTTTAAAAGCTTTGTTGGGTTTACTGTTTGGTTTGTATTTCATTTTGTAGCTAACAAATACGTCACCAATACTTGTATGATATAGAAACTGCTGTAATGCAATAATCACAATAATGAATAAGAGTATATTTCTGAGGATTCGCATATTGATTAGTTTTTTAGTTTTTGATTAATCTAATATGGAGCTAAATATCTTCTGCTCATCACTTTTATTTCATTTTAACTTAACATTAAGTTTCAAATCATTTTTCGGACAAAGGATGGACAGGGCTGACGTTTTCAGTCAGGTCCGAAGGACGGGAGTGAAACGGACCCCGAAACAGCCTGGTCACGCTTTTTCAGCGTGATGGCCCCAAATACTGATTACTAAACAGCTCATGACAGTTTCTCTTTGCATTGTGGAAAAGTGTTTACCTGCGCTCCTGATAGATTTTGTACATTTGCGGAAAATGAACTCCTATGAGAAAGTACTTAGACTTGTTGTCTCATATCTTGGAAAAGGGCGCGGACAAATCTGATCGCACAGGAACAGGCACACGCTCCGTATTCGGATATCAGATGCGGTTTGATCTGGCGGAGGGGTTTCCGATGGTGACGACTAAGAAGGTGCATTGGAAATCGGTGGTGCATGAGTTGCTATGGTTTCTCAAGGGGGATACGAATGTGAAGTACCTGCAGGAGAATGGGGTGCGCATCTGGAATGAGTGGGCGGATGAAGCGGGTGACTTGGGGCCGGTGTATGGTAAGCAATGGCGGGCCTGGACCTGTGAGGATGGAAGTGTGATCGATCAGATCGCTCAGGTGGTGGAGACCATCAAGACGAATCCGGATAGTAGACGGATCATCGTGAATGCGTGGAATGTGGGGGACTTGTCGAAGATGGCTTTGAGTCCTTGTCATTGCTTGTTTCAATTTTATGTGGCGGATGGGAAATTGAGTTGTCAGTTATATCAGCGGTCAGCGGATGTGTTCTTGGGGGTGCCGTTTAATATTGCTTCTTATGCATTGCTGACG
>CAYWOZ010000002.1:0-46387 GCA_964458675.1 uncultured Saprospiraceae bacterium | reverse complement strand
TACCTTCAAATGAAGCCTGCTTGCAACTCAATAGGGATATTCCATTAATAACCAAAGTAGATGTGGACCAGACTGATGTAGCTAATGGTGAAATAAACATTGAATGGACCAAACCTGCCATTCCTGATCTGGACACCATTGCCAATCCAGGACCTTATACCTATGAAGTTTGGAGAGCCACTGGATTTGACATGACAACTTTGACTCCAGTACCAGGGTCTTTTGTTTCCAGCCCTACATTTGCAGGGGCGAATGATACCACTTTTGTAGACACTGGTATCAATACTCAAGATACACCCTACACCTATGCCATCGCTTTCACCACAGGCGGAAGCACGGAGATTATGGGAACAGCCAATACGGCTTCCTCCATTTTCCTAAGTATTGTTCCTTCCGATGAGGTAAATAATCTTTCATGGGAGCATGAAGTCCCCTGGGATAATTTTGAATATAATGTTTTTAGGCGTTCACCAGGCCAAACTAATTTCTTTTTGATTGGTACCACCGACGAACAGAGTTTTGTGGATAATGACAGACTGAGAAATGGAGAAGAGTATTGCTACTTTATCCAAGCTCTTGGCACCTATGGTGTATCTGGCATAGCTTCCCCTTTGATCAATAGGTCTCAGCAAACTTGTGCCATCCCAGTTGATGACATTGCCCCTTGTCCACCAGACTTAGTCATTTCTAATATTTGTGATGATATCGATATGGGAACTATAGATATTGAATTTATCAATAATCTTATATGGACCAATCCAAATGATGAATGCCCAGGTACTGATGATGTCCTAGAATATGAAATCTTCTTTACCCCTACTGAAGGGGGCGCTTTTGCTCTTATTGATTCAAATTTTGGAGCAAACAATACAACTCTTTCACATTCGCCAGATGAAGGTATTGCCGGGTGTTATTTTGTAATAGCTATTGATAGTGTTGGAAATAGAAGCGTAGAAAGCAATATCGTTTGTGTAGACAATTGTCCTTTATATGAATTGCCAAATACCTTTACTCCTAATGGAGATAATGCGAATGACCTTTTTATTCCTTTTCCATTTAGATTTATAGAGAGTATTGATCTTAAAATTTACAACCAATGGGGTAATTTAGTTCATGAAAACACAGACCCTAATATAAACTGGGATGGTACAAACGAAAACGATGAAGTACTCTCCGATGGAGTTTACTTTTACGTATGTAGGGTATTTGAACGGAGAGTTTCAGGTGTAGTACAAAGTTCAGATGTGCTAGAAGGATTTATAGAATTAAGAAAAGGACGTTAAATGTTTACAGGAATAATAGAAGATCTTGGTGAAATCACAAAACTTAATCGAATAGGAACAAATATAAATTTTACCATACAATCTTCGATTTCAAACGAACTGAAAATAGACCAATCTATTGCACACAATGGGGTGTGTCTTACAGTTATTCAAAAAGACAAGTACTCTCACACAGTTACCGCGATAAAGGAAACATTAGACCGTTCGAACTTAGGTGTTTTAGATGTTGGTCATAAGGTCAATCTAGAAAGAGCCATGAGTGCCAATGCGCGATTAGATGGGCACCTAGTGCAAGGTCATGTTGATTCTACAGCAACTTGCAAATCTGTAAAGGAAGAAAATGGCAGTTGGCTATATACGTTCACTTTTGACATTTCTCAAAAAGCACTTTTAGTAGACAAAGGCAGCGTTTGTATCAATGGTGTAAGCCTTACAGTGGTCAATCCAAATGCCAACGAATTCAGTGTGGCTATTATCCCATACACCTATGAACACACCACTTTCTTCTCATTGAAGGAGAATGATACGGTCAATATTGAGTTCGACATCATCGGTAAATACATCGCAAAACACGCCGCAGCATATATTAAATAAGCTTGTCAAAAGTCTTTTTTGGGGCCACCCACTATATTGTCTGCGGGTGAAAAACCCTTGCCAATATGTGGTCAGGTGTTCCGTTACTTTCGCTTATCTCGATTTCATCGAGATGCGAAATCACTACACCCCTTTGTCTCTAGCGCGCTCCGCTTGACGTGCTTTCCTGCCGGCCGGCAAGCCGGGATGCCTACGGCATGTCGCACCCTAATAGTTGACAAAAAATAACCTTTATAAAATGTTAGCTGGAATGATTAGAAGTGCTTTATCTCTGGTAAGAAAGGATATTAATATAATGAATTGAAAATGATGAATTAACATAAACCCTAAACGCTATTCAGGTAAGGTCAGAAATTAATTCATCATTCACAATTTATAATCATCATTATTTAAGCTTTTCCTCCAGAGAGAAAATCTTGGTATTCTTTAAGTTCTGTCCATTTACCTTGACTAGCAAGTTCCGCTTGCTTTGGCCAAGTGCCTGGGTCAGCAAGTCTATATCTATCTCCAGCAGCAGTTAGAATATCTTGTAATCTATTTACACTACTACTTGCTAGCATAGACCAATTTTGAATACCAGCATTTTTTAATAGGCTTTCTATTTTAGGACCAACACCTTCTACTACTTTCAAATCAGTTGGTTTTGCCGCTGCAAATCCTATAGCTTTGAAGTATAATTTTTCAGCTTTAGAACTCGGCTCACTTACATCTCCATCAATATCTTTTTGGTATTGTACCAGTTGTTCCCACTGTCCTCTAGAGGCAAACCTTGCTTGTGCTGACCAGTCTGCAGGATTATGCATACGATATCTAGGTCCTGCGTCATCCAATACTTTTTGAAGACCAGAGTCAGAAGCATTAGCAATAGATTCCCAATTAGTGTACCCTGCATCTTTTAAGATACTTTCTATCTTCGGGCCTACTCCTTCAAGAATTTGAAAATTGGTGTCATCAAAATGGCTACCCATTCCTATTTTAGATCCACCAGAAGCAGGCTCAGGTTTATTTGCTGGTTCTGGTTTGTTACTAGAAACTAAGCTATTTATTTCTGGATTACTTGCAGGAGGTGCAGGAGGTGCAGGAGGTGGCGCTACAAAAGATACTTTATCATCTTTTATTTTTGAGGCTTCGCATGCTGCGAGAGCTCTTTCTGCTTTCGCCAATTTATCTTGCAAATCCGAAATCGCTTTATTTGAAATATTTGCGTCCGCAGCATCTAAAGAATTTTCTTGTAGCTTTTGTTTATCTAGTTCCCATGCTTTCTTTTCCGCTAATAACAAATTACGTTCTTTAACCGCATTGTCTCGCTCTGATTCTAGTACTTTATATTTCGACAAAGTGCCATTATATTTATTGTTGCTCTCCGTCAAGCTATTCTTTGCAGTAATCAGACTCTTATTAGTACGATCATAGTCGCTTCTGACTAATTTTACATCATTTTCAAGTTGTTCATTTGTAGATGATAAAGTCTTATTATCTCCTGTGAGTGCATGAATCTCTCCTCTCATTTTACTCACTTTAGATCTACCAAACCACCAACCAAATAGCCACATCAATGCTCCCATTAGTAGAAACAATAGTGGCCATAAGTCACAACTAATTAAAAAAACTAAACTTAGTAACTGCATGATTTTTAGTATTTTTCTTTAAAAATATTATCTCAATTATTTAATTGTTATTTCTACACGTCTGTTAAGCTGTCTTCCTTCTTCTGTACCGTTAGAAGCAATACTATCTGCTTCCCCTCGTCCACTAGGAACTATCTGCTTGTGAGCTACCCCTTGTTTCTTTAGAATATCTCTAATTTTTTTGGCTCTTCTTTCTGATAGCCTACGGTTAGCACCAGGCTCTCCTATATTATCAGTATATCCAACTATATAAGCCTTGAGATCAGAATTGTCATTTAGTCTATTGGCAACAGATGTAAGATAGTTTGACACTTCTTGACTTTCTATTCTATCAGTAGAGTTGAATGGGAAAAGGATTTTTGCATCGTTGGTGTCCGAAATTTCAATAGTCATTTCTTTATCGTCTCTAGCTTCTTTCCAATCGTAAGAAATACCCTCAAATTTATTTGTACGTACTCCCTCCCGTTCATCCACTAAAGTACCTAAAGCGATATACTTCAGATCTGGGTTTTCTAACTTTAGCAACTCTCCAACTTCAGTAGCTCTAGCAATTCCTAAATTGCTATGCTCCGTATCATTCGTCTCATCAGCGAAGTATTCTCCAGTTATCTCTAGCACGTTATTGGAATTCATACCCGCTAACATACCCACTTTGAGCTCATCAAAGCCTGCATCAGTAATTGGCTCTTCATTATCCCAATTAAATAGCAATGGTGCTGAAGTAGTGGCAACAGCAGTGGTACTCTCTACACAACAAGTTGGGCAAAAATCATTTTTGTAATACCTATGACCGAAGAATAGGGCAAGCACTGAAATGATGAGTATTAGAATCTGTTTAAAATCCATATTACGTGTGTCTTATTTAATACTGTGTTGGTAGTTCAAGGTAATAAAAAATGGTAAATTTTAATATGTGTCTCCCTGAAAATCACCGCTTTCAGGCCTTTAGAGGTTCAATTCTAATTTTTTTTGGCTATGAATAGCTAGAATAGTCTTTTTCTTCATTTTTAATTGGCTTATTTCTTCATTTCTTATCCTCTTTTGTAGTCCCCCTACAGTTAGGAATCTACCAAAAATGGCTCAATAATCTTCCTAAATGACGGACTAGTGATGTGCAGGGTTGGCTCCATGTATCAGGCCATGAGCCTTCTTTGGTTTGTGGCCTGATAAATGGAGCCAGTGCTTGCCTACCGAAGCCTAAGCCATGATGTATAGGCGGTAGGCAATGTACCGAGGCGAATGCCGAGACCCGAAACGTAACGACGCAGCTAGCCAACCTTAGGAGGCTAGATGGGTAGGCCCCAAACAAAAAGGGAAACCCCAAACAAATGGAATTTCCCTTGAAAAATTTATTTCTAGAATTTTCTATTCTTCAGCTTCAGCAGGACTTGTACTTTCAGCTCCAGCATCCGCTACAACTGCAGTTTCAGTTTCTGCTTCTTCTTCATTGTAAGCCGCTAGGCGTGCTTGCTCTCTTTCGTATACTTCTCGAGTGGTAACAAACATATCATTGTACTTACGCATTCCTGTACCCGCTGGGATTTGCTTACCAACAATTACATTCTCCTTAAGTCCTAACAAGTAATCTTCTTTTGCTCCTATTGCAGCAGTACTCAATACCTTGGTAGTTTCCTGGAATGAAGCCGCAGAAATCCAACTAGAGGTACCTAATGAAGATTTTGTAATCCCTTGTAAGATTGGAGTAGAAGTCGCAGGAACAGCGTCTCTAAACTGAACCAGTTTCTTGTCATTTCGCTTGAGGTAAGAATTCTCTTCTCTCAATTGTCTTAAAGAAACAATCTGACCTGGTGATAATTTAGTTGATTCTCCAGATTCAGTAACAAACTTCTTATCAAAAATCCAATCGTTTTGTTCAAAGAAATCATACTTCTCAACCGCTTCTCCTTCTAAGAAAGTAGTATCACCCGGATCTACTATCTGAACTCTTCTCATCATCTGACGAACTATAACCTCCATGTGCTTATCGTTGATACCAATACCTTGAGAACGATATACTTCTTGTACACCATTTACTAAGTAATACTGCACCGCGAATGGCCCTTTAATATTTAATATATCACGAGGAGCAACAGATCCATCAGATAGGTTTGTACCTGCCTTAATAAAATCTCCATCCTGTACCAAGATATGCTTAGAAGTAGAAATTAAATATCTACGCTGCTGTCCATCCTTGGCATCAATGATAACCTCTTGGTTACCTCTCTTAATTTTACCGAAAGAAACTTCACCGTCAATCTCCGCAACAACTGCAGGATTTGAAGGATTTCTTGCTTCAAATAATTCTGTAACCCTCGGAAGACCACCCGTAATATCACCAATCGAACCTACTTTTCTAGGAATCTTAGCAATACGCTGACCCGTCTTAATTTGAGCACCTGCTTCCACAGATAAGTATGCACCCACTGGAACGTTATATGATTTCAATTCTTCTCCGTCCGCAGAAACTACCTTTACTTTTGGTACCATTCTAGACTTTCTAGTCTCGGTAATAACCATTTCAGAGTATCCTGTTTGATCATCGTACTCCTTTCTAAAAGTAATCCCTTCTTCGATATCTTCAAACTGAACTATACCTTCATGCTCTGAGATGATGACTGCATTAAAAGGATCCCAACTCGTAAGTACTGTTCCTTTTTCTACTTTCTGGCCATCTTTCACGTGGATAAATGATCCATACTTAATGTGGCTAGAAGAGTAAACTTTGCTCGACTCAGTATCTACGATTTTTAATTCTCCAGAACGAGATAGAACGATAATATTTGTATTTCCTTCTTCGTCTTTATTCTTAATCGTTTTGATATCATCAAATACAACCTTTCCAGAAAACTTAGAAGCCAATTCTGAATCTTGCTTAGTTACAGATGCGATACCCCCAACGTGGAAGGTACGAAGCGTCAACTGTGTACCCGGTTCACCAATAGATTGTGCTGCAATAATTCCAACTGCATCTCCAATCTCAGTGATTCTTCCTGTCGCCAAATTTTTACCATAGCACTTAGCACATACTCCTCTCTTTGTTTCGCAAGTCAGTACTGATCTGATCACTACCTCCTCGATTCCTACTTCTTCAATGTACTTCGCTGTTTTGGAATCAATGTATTCCGCTGAAGCTATAATCAGCTGATCCGTCACTGGATGTGTTACATCATGCAATGAATATCTACCTTCAATTCTGTCTGCTAGAGATACAATCTCTTTGTCATTCTCCTTTAAAGAAGTAGTTGCATTTCCTCTCAATGTATTACAATCCGTTTCTAAGATTACAACATCTTGAGCAACATCTACCAATCTTCTAGTAAGATAACCTGCATCGGCAGTCTTTAAGGCTGTATCTGCCAGCCCCTTACGAGCACCGTGGGTAGATATAAAGTATTCCAATACTGATAAACCTTGAAGGAAGTTGGATAGGATTGGGTTTTCAATAATTGCCCCACCTGTATCTCCAGACTTTCTTGGTTTTGCCATAAGTCCTCTTAACCCACAAAGCTGCTTAATCTGTTGCTTAGATCCACGCGCTCCAGAGTCAAGCATCATATATACCGAATTGAAACCGTCTTTATGAGCAGCCAATTCTTCCATTAATTTTGTTGTAATTTGATTATCGGCAAAAGTCCACTTATCAATTACTTGATTGTATCTCTCATTACCTGTAATCAAACCCAATTCGTAGTTATCCCAAACCTCATCTACTGAAGACTGCGCTTCTGTAAGGGTAGCTTGCTTATTGGATGGAGAGATAAGGTCTCCTAAGTTAAAGGATAGTCCCCCTTTGAATGACCAGTAGAACCCCATGTCCTTAATCTCATCTAGGAATGAAGCGGTAACAGCAAAATCTGTTCGCTCAATAATATCCATGATGATTACCTTCAAGTTCTTCTTAGTCAATACAGCATTACTGTATGGTACATTCTCTGGAACAGCCTTATTGAATATGACTCTACCTACGGTAGTTTCCACTCTATCTAAAACCAGCTCGCCTTCTTTTTCTACTAAGACTTTAACAATTACTTTTGAGTGAAGGTCAAGTGCCTTTTCGTTGTAAGCGATGATAACTTCTTCCGCAGAATAGAAGTGTTTTGCTTTCACGTCAGCCTGTGTTCTACTCTTCGTTAGGTAATAAAGTCCCAAGACCATATCCTGAGAAGGAAGTGTAATGGGTGAACCGTTTTGTGGGTTCAACATATTGTGCGCAGAAAGCATCAAAACTTGAGCTTCTAAAATAGCTCCTTGACTCAATGGTACGTGAACAGCCATTTGATCACCATCAAAATCGGCGTTAAAGGCACCACATACAAGTGGGTGCAACTGAATCGCTTTCCCTTCTATCAGTCTTGGCTGGAATGCCTGAATTGACAATCTGTGAAGCGTAGGGGCTCTATTCAATAGAATTGGATGCCCTTTCAATATATTTTCCAGTATTTCCCAAATTACAGGATCCTTACGATCTACTAATTTCTTAGCCGATTTTACCGTCTTTACAATTCCTCTTTCAATCAACTTTCTTATAACAAAAGGCTTAAACAATTCTGCGGCCATTTGCTTTGGAAGTCCACACTCGTGTAATTTCAAACTAGGTCCTACGACAATTACAGAACGACCTGAGTAATCCACACGTTTTCCAAGAAGATTTTGTCTAAATCGACCTTGCTTACCTTTAAGAACATCACTTAAAGACTTCAATGCTCTACCACCTTCCGCTTTTACAGCGTTAGATTTTCTAGAGTTATCAAAAAGTGAATCCACCGCTTCTTGAAGCATTCTCTTCTCATTTCTAAGAATCACTTCAGGAGCCTTTATTTCCAATAGTCTCTTCAGACGATTGTTTCTAATAATTACTCTACGGTAAAGATCGTTCAAATCAGAACTCGCAAATCTACCTCCATCAAGAGGTACTAGTGGTCTAAGCTCAGGTGGTACTACTGGCAAGTATTGAATAATAGCCCATTCAGGTCTATTTTCAATTCTTGTCTGTCCATCTCTGAAAGCTTCAACTACTCTTAGTCTATTCAATGCTTCAGATTTTCTCTGCTGAGAAGTTTCTGTTGCAGCTTGTAGTCTAAGGTCGTTGCTCAACTGATCCAAATCGATTCGCATCAATAAGTCACGGATTGCTTCCGCACCCATCTTCGCGATGAATTTGTTAGGATCGTCGTCTTCCAACATTTGATTTTCTGGCGGAAGAGTTTCTAAGATTTCAAGGTATTCTTCTTCAGTAAGAAGTGTACGCACCTCCATATCTTCTTTTACCCCTGGTTGGATTACTACATATCTTTCGTAGTATACAATCGTCTCCAACTTCTTAGATGCAATACCAAGAAGGTATCCAATCTTATTTGGAAGAGATTTGAAAAACCAGATGTGAACAACAGGCACCACCAACTTGATGTGTCCCATACGTTCTCTTCTCACTTTCTTTTCCGTTACTTCAACACCACATCTATCACATACAATACCTTTGTATCTGATACGCTTATATTTACCACAGTAACATTCATAATCCTTTACCGGTCCGAATATTCTTTCACAGAATAATCCATCTCTTTCAGGCTTATAAGATCTGTAGTTTATAGTTTCAGGCTTTAGTACTTCACCAAACGATCTCTCTAGGATATCATCTGGAGACGATAAGCTAATAGTTATCGTACTAAATTTTGTGTTTTGACCTTTCGTATTCTTTTTAAATGCCATATAGCAAAATATTTAATGCATTCTTAAATATTAATTTCTCTTAGTCGAACTTTACATCAAGTGCTAACCCTCTCAATTCATGTATCAATACATTGAATGATTCAGGAATATTCGGTTCTGGCAAATTGTCTCCTTTGACAATTGCTTCGTATGCTTTTGCTCTACCATTGATATCATCTGACTTAATGGTAAGCAATTCTTGAAGAATGTTTGAAGCTCCAAATGCCTCCAACGCCCATACCTCCATTTCACCAAATCTCTGACCACCAAATTGTGCCTTACCACCAAGCGGTTGCTGTGTAATCAGTGAGTATGGCCCAATAGATCTTGCGTGCATCTTATCATCTACCATGTGAGATAATTTCAACATGTAAATGATACCTACAGTCGCTTGCTGGTGGAATTTATCTCCAGTTTCCCCATCGTACAAGTAAGTCTGTCCTAATGAAGGAAGGCTTGCTTGTTGGATATACGTTTCGATTTCTTCCATACTCGCTCCATCGAAGATAGGTGTACCAAACTTCATGTCAAGTTTTTCCCCAGCCCATCCAAGAACCGTTTCAAAGATTTGACCCAAGTTCATTCTTGATGGTACTCCTAATGGATTAAGTACAATATCAACAGGAGTTCCATCCTCCAAGAATGGCATATCTTCCATTCTTACGATTCTAGATACAATCCCTTTGTTACCATGACGTCCTGCAAGCTTATCACCAACTTTAAGCTTTCTTTTCTTAGCCATATACACTTTAGCAAGCTTAAGTACACCAGCAGGAAGTTCATCCCCGATGCTAATGTTGAATTTTTCACGCTTGTATCGTCCTACTTCTTCATTGTACTTAATACTATAATTGTGAAGTAACCTAGCAATAAGTTTATTCTTATCAGCATCCTTTGTCCAGTTACTGTAATCCACTACGCTGTAGTCAATTTTGTTTTTAAGAACTGCCTGTGAGAATTTTGTTCCTTTTGGAACCAACTCTTCGTTATAGATACTCTTCACACCACTAGAGGTTTTGCCCTTAAGCATAACCATTAACTTATCAATCAGAATAGTCTTTAACTCATTTGTTGCGATGGCATGATTCTCGTCCAACTTGATCAAAAGGTCTTTTTCTTGTGCCTTCTGGATCTTGTCCTTCTTCGCACGAGCAAAAAGCTGCTTGTTGATAATAACTCCTTTTGAAGATGGTGGTGCTTTCAATGATGCATCTTTCACATCTCCCGCTTTGTCACCAAAGATGGCTCTCAAAAGTTTTTCTTCTGGAGTAGGATCAGATTCTCCCTTAGGTGTAATCTTTCCAATCAGAATATCTCCTTCTTTAACCCAAGCTCCAACTCGAATAACCCCATTTTCATCCAAATCTTTCGTAGCATCTTCACTTACGTTAGGTATATCATTGGTTAATTCCTCCTCACCTAATTTAGTATCTCTTACATCTAGCTCAAAGTGTTCTATATGCAAGGAAGTAAAGATATCTTCTTTTACAACTCTTTCTGAAAGTACAATGGCATCCTCAAAGTTGTATCCTTTCCAAGGCATAAAGGCCACCTTTAGGTTTTGTCCTAAAGCCAATTCTCCTTTTTGTGTTGCATATCCATCACAAAGAATCATTCCTTCTGCAACTCTATCACCTTTTCTTACAATTGGCTTCAAGTTTACACAAGTACCTTGGTTGGTCCTTCTAAACTTGATAAGGTCATAAGATTTACGATTGTCTTCGAAAGAAACCAATTGGTCTTGGTCCGTTCTATCATATCTAATGATAATCTCTCTTGCATCTACATATTCAACTACCCCATCTCCTTCTGCATTGATCATCATACGAGAATCAACTGCAACTCTTTCTTCAATACCTGTACCAACGATAGGGCTGTTAGGCTTTACTAAAGGTACGGCCTGACGTTGCATGTTAGATCCCATCAGAGCTCTATTCGCATCATCGTTTTCTAGGAATGGAATTAAAGAAGCAGACACCCCAACGATTTGGTTAGGTGCGACATCCATATACTCAATCTCTTTTGGACCTAGAACTGGGAAATCACCGTGTTCTCTACATTTAATTTTATCCGTAAGGAATGCGCCTTTCTCATTAATTTGTGCATTCGCTTGTGCAATTTTCTTAAAATCTTCTCCTTCAGCAGATAGATAAAGTGCTCCTTCATTCATGGCCACCTTTCCATTCTTTACAGGTCTGTAAGGCGTCTCAAGGAATCCCATCTTATTCACTTTTGCGTGAACACAAAGCGTAGATATCAATCCAATGTTCGGTCCTTCAGGAGTCTCAATGGTACATAATCTACCGTAGTGAGAATAGTGTACATCTCTTACCTCAAATCCTGCTCTTTCTCTCGAAAGTCCACCAGGCCCAAGAGCAGAAATTCTACGCTTATGCGTTATTTCTGAAAGTGGATTCGTTTGATCTAAGAATTGAGATAACTGACTTGTTCCAAAGAATGAGTTGATGACAGAAGATAGTGTTCTCGCGTTAATCAAATCAACAGGAGTAAATACCTCGTTATCTCTTACATTCATTCTCTCACGAATGGTTCTAGCCATTCTTGCCAAACCTACACCAAACTGAGCGTACAACTGCTCACCTACAGTACGAACACGTCTATTACTTAAGTGATCAATATCATCTATCTCAGCCTTCTGGTTCATAAGGCTTACTAAGTACTTAACAATCTCAATGATGTCTTCCTTAGTAAGTACAAGAATATCATTAGAAGTTTCAAGACCTAACTTTCTGTTGATTTTATATCTACCAACTTCTCCTAAGTTGTATCTCTTATCAGAGAAGAACAACTTATCGATGATACCTCTTGCAGTCTCATCATCTGGTGGATCTGAACCTCTTAATTGTCTATATATGTATTGAACTGCTTCTATCTCAGAACTGGTTGGATCTTTTTGCAAAGTGTTGTAGATGATAGTATAATCTTCTTCTACATCTTCTTTTTGCAAAATTACCGTCTCAGCGTTTGCTTCAAGAATCAATTCTATATTTTCATCATCAAGAACAGTATCTCTTTCTAAGATGATTTCATTTCTTTCTATTGTTACAACTTCCCCTGTGTCTTCATCTACAAAATCTTCCGTCCAACTCTTCAAGACACGAGCAGCCAATTTTCTTCCTACAGATTTCTTCAAGTCTTTCTTTGCAGCTTTGATTTCATCCGCAAGACCAAAAATATTAAGGATAGCTTTATCAGTATCAAAACCGATAGCTCTCAAAAGTGTAGTTACTGGGAATTTCTTTTTACGATCGATGTACGCATACATGACCGTATTAATGTCTGTTGCAAATTCCATCCAAGCTCCTTTAAAAGGAATAATTCTAGCTGAATGAATTTTGGTTCCATTAGGGTGGAATGATTGTCCAAAGAATACACCAGGTGATCTATGCAACTGAGAAACAATTACTCTCTCTGCTCCATTGATTACGAAAGTTCCTTTAGGTGTCATGTAAGGGATGTTACCTAAGAACACATCTTGTACGATGGTTTGGAAATCTACGTGTTCTTCATCATTACATGATAATCTTAGCTTAGCCTTAAGTGGCACACTGTATGTCAAACCACGTTGCATACATTCGCTAATAGTATATCTAGGAGGATCAATGAAGTAATCCAAGAATTCGAGAACGAATATATTCCTAGCATCTGTGATAGGAAAGTTTTCTTGGAATACTCTAAATAATCCCTCGTTACCTCTATTTTCAGGAGTTGTTTCCAGCTGGAAAAACTCTTTAAAAGATTTAAGCTGTATTTCTAGTAAATCAGGGTATTCGTCCGGAAGTTTAATTTTTCCAAAACTTACTCTTGGATTTACGTTTTTGATTTTTTCGCTTGTAGCCATAGAAATCGAGTTTTATTAACTAGAAATTAATCTAGTTGAATGTTTGATAAAGCGATGTGCATATTTCGTAGCAAGCACGGCTATACATTTGCGAGTATAGAGACAACAATAGGCCTAGTCAAAAGTATACACTTTCGACTAAGCCTTATTTGTTATATCAGTTATTTAAGTAGAGTTCTACTTGCATAAAGGTATTGGGTCGATTAAGGTTAAAAGATTACTTCAATTCAACATCAGCACCTGCTGCTTCTAAAGCTGCCTTCATTTTCTCAGCATCATCTTTAGATAGTCCCTCTTTAAGGGTTGCAGGAGCACTGTCAACGAGATCTTTTGCCTCTTTCAATCCAACGCCCATTAGAGATTTAACTTCCTTCACTACCTGTAGCTTCGCGCCACCTGCAGAATTAAGTACTAAGTCAAACTCTGTCTTTTCAGCACCAGCATCTCCACCGCCTGCACCAGGTGCAGCAGCAACAGCTACAGCCGCAGCTGCAGGTTCGATACCATGCTCTTCTTTTAGAATGTCAGCCAACTCGCTTACCTCTTTGATTGAAAGAGCTACAAGTGTGTCTGCCAATGATTTTAAATCCGCCATTTTATAACACTATTTTTTTAATTGTTCACAAATAAATATAACATCTATATGCGTGTAACTTGGAAGCCAAATTTGTACAAAATTACACAGCTTACTCTCCCTTCGATTCCAATGTCTTTAATATACCTGTAAGGGTATTTTGACCGGATTGAAGTGATCCCAAAAGATTCTTCATTGGTGACTGTAATAACATTATCACATCTCCAATAAGATCTTCCTTAGACTTCAAGCTAGCTAATGACTTAACTTGATCGTCACCTACAAATATGTCTGCATCAATATAAGCTGCTTTCAATACTGGGTAATCTGCTGTCTTACGGAACTCCTCGATTACTTTAGCAGGTACATTTGCTACCTTACTAAACATAATCGCTGTCGGTCCCTTTAAGGAATCTAGTAATTTACTGTAATTTTTATCTTCAGATGCATCTCCTAAGGCCTTCGCTGCAAGTGTGTTTTTCACCACTTTCATCTCCACTCCTTTTTCGAAGCAATCTCTTCTTAAATTGGTTACTTGTTCAACTGTTAATGTTGAAGAATCTGTCAAGTAGAAAAATGAATATTCTTCAAATTTTTGCTTTAATTCTTCAACTGCTGTTGTTTTTTCTGTGCGAGTCATTTTTTAAAAATTAAATATTTAAAGAATAATTATATAGACTTTGGGTCTAATTTGATACCTGGGCTCATTGTGCTGCAACAGGTAAGTGATTTCATATATACTCCTTTTACAGTAGACGGCTTCATCTTAATGATGGAATTCAACACCTCCATAGCATTATCATGTAATTGTTCAGCAGAGAAAGATACTCTACCTACTGAAGTATGAATAATACCAAACTTATCTACTCTGAAAGAAATTTTTCCCTTCTTTACTTCTGCAACAGCTGCTCCTACATTAGGAGTTACTGTTCCTGTTTTTGGATTCGGCATAAGACCTCTTGGTCCTAAGATTCTACCAATCTTACCTACCTGGCCCATAGTCTGTGGCATCGCAATAACGACATCAACGTCTGTCCATCCGCCTTGTACTTTTGTAACAAGTTCTTCAAGACCAACAAAATCAGCTCCTGCGTCTTTTGCTTCCTGCTCTTTGTCAGGTGTACAAAACACAGCAACTCTCTTTGTCTTACCAGTACCATGTGGGAGGGAAACGGTGCCTCTCAATGCTTGATCGGCTTTTCTAGGATCAACTCCTAATCTAATGTGAAGGTCTACCGAAGCGTCAAACTTAGGCGTGCTAACCTTTTTTACAAGGTGCATAGCTTCTTTGATCTCATATTGCTTTTCTGGATCAACAAGCTTTTCAGCCTCTCTTCTTTTTTTACCAATTTTTGGCATAGTATGTAATTTTTTAGGTGCTAGCGTCCTGGCATTAATCCAAGACTCCCTATAGACCAAAGGCCTATATTAAAAAATAATTGTTATTAGTTTTCCCAAGGTGGAGTACCATTAATAGTAATCCCCATACTTCTTGCAGTACCTGCTACCATCTTCATAGCAGATTCTATTGTAAATGCATTTAAATCAGGCATTTTCACTTCAGCTACTTGCTTTACTTGATCCCAAGATACACTAGCCACCTTATCACGGTTAGGTACAGAAGATCCTTTCTTAAGCTTTGCAAACTCTAATAATTGAGTTGCTGCTGGTGGTGTCTTTATAATAAAGTCAAAAGACTTATCAGTATATACAGTGATAACAACTGGCAAGAGTTTACCTCTTGAGTCTTCTGTCTTCGCGTTAAAACGCTTACAGAATTCCATGATGTTTACACCTTTGGCACCTAATGCAGGTCCTACTGGTGGAGCAGGGTTAGCTGAACCTCCCCTTACTTGCATTTTTATAAACGTTTCTACTTCTTTTGCCATTGTTGCTTTCTTTAATCATTGTGAACACAGGGAAGCGATTTCTGTATTCAAAATAGTTCTTAATATTATTAAGAGTGCGTTATGTTTGTTTATCCACCTGAACGAAGTTCAATTCTACTTCTGTACCACGTCCAAAAATCTTTACGATTACCTTTAGCTTCTTCTTCTCGTCATTAATCTCTTGGATATCTCCAACAAATTCGTTGAATGGTCCATCAATAATTTTCACTGTCTCTCCTACAATGAACGGTTCAAGAAGTGATTCTCCTACATCTTGTGATTCATCCACTTTTCCTAGCATTCTGTTTGCTTCAGACTGCTGCATTGGTATAGGATTATTTCTTCCTAAAAAGTGAATCACATTTGGCATTCCAGTTATGGTTTGAACCATTTCTCCTGTAAAATTTTTCGCCAATGCTTCTACCAAGATGTAACCTGGTAAAATATTTCTTTCAGAGATAACTTTTTTTCCCTGTCTTATTTTATATACTTTCTCTGTCGGAACTAGGATTTGTGTTATAAAATCCGTCCATCCAGATCTTTGCAATTCTAATTCGATTCTTTCTTTAATCTTTCTTTCCTTTCCACTAATCACACGTAAGGAATACCATCTCTTCCCGTCATCTACTTTCTTCTCTTTCTTAACAACAACAACCTCTTCAACCACAGGCGCTGGTTCTTTACTTTCAGCAACTTCCTCAGTTGGCTCAGCCTCTGCACTTGCTTCTTCTGCAACAGCAGCCTCCGCTTCAGGTGCAATTACTTCTTCAGTAACAGACTCTTCACTAGCCTCCACTTCAGACGATGGTTCGGCAGCAGTTTTGTTGGATTCTACTGCAGCTTCCTCAGTAACTTCGGTCGAAGCAATCACCTCTTCAGCTGATGCATCAACAGAATTTTCTGTTACTTGATCTTCCATGTTAGATTGGTCTTCCGTATTTGCTTTTTCGTCTGTCATCATCGTCTATTGGTGTGACTAAGTTGTTTCAAAGAAATTGTAAATTACATCCAATCCTCTATTAGAAATGGAATCCATTACGAATATAATCAAAGTCAAAATCGCTGAAGCGATAAGCACTGTAATAGTACTTGACATAAGATTTGGCCAAGTAGGCCAAGTCACTTTGTTGATTAATTCGTTATAACTTTCTTTGACTGATAATAAAAATCTGTCCATCGTAATCTAAATTTGCACGGGCACTAGGATTCGAACCCAGATCAAAGGTTTTGGAGACCTCTATTCTACCATTGAACTATGCCCGTAATTATTACAAAAAATGTAATTGACGATTCGTCTCTTATCGCCTATCCGTAAATGGGAAAATTAAGCATCTTTCTAGATGCTTAATTCTCACAATTACTTCTTATATGTATTAAAACAATCGCTTATGCAATAATCTCAACAACCTGTCCAGCACCTACGGTTCTACCACCTTCTCTGATCGCAAAACGTAGACCCTTTTCCATTGCAATTTTGTTAATCAACTTCACTTCAAGAGTAACGTTGTCACCAGGCATTACCATTTCTACACCATCAGGCAACTTACAATCTCCTGTAACATCTGTTGTTCTGAAGTAGAATTGAGGTCTATACCCGTTGAAAAATGGAGTGTGTCTTCCACCTTCATCTTTACCCAACACATATACTTCGCACTTGAAGTGGTTGTGTGGAGTTACAGAACCTGGCGCACAGATAACCATTCCTCTTCTAATCATTTCTTTATCAATACCTCTCAAAAGTAAACCAGCGTTATCACCAGCTTCTCCTCTCGTTAGGATTTTTCTAAACATTTCAACACCTGTAATAGTAGATGTCAATGGCTTCTCGTCGTCCTTCATCATACCGATGATTTCAACCGGGTCACCAGAGTTAATAACTCCTCTTTCGATTCTACCAGTTGCAACTGTACCACGACCTGTGATAGAGAATACATCTTCGATAGGCATCAAGAAAGGCTTATCAATTTCTCTTACTGGCTCAGGAATGTCTTTGTCTACTGCATCCATCAAAGCTTTGATAGCTGCAACAGCTCCAGCATCTCCTTCAAGTGCCTTAAGTGCAGAACCAGGAACAACAGAAGCACTATCTCCACCAAATTCGTATTGGTCAAGAATTTCTCTTACTTCCATTTCAACTAATTCCAACATTTCTGCATCATCAACAAGGTCAACCTTGTTCATAAATACAACAATCTTTGGTACACCTACTTGCTTACATAATAGTACGTGTTCTCTTGTTTGTGGCATAGGTCCATCTGTAGCCGCAACTACAAGAATAGCACCATCCATCTGTGCCGCACCCGTAACCATGTTCTTAACATAATCCGCGTGACCAGGGCAATCAACGTGAGCGTAGTGACGAATAGCTGTCTCGTACTCTACGTGAGCCGTGTTAATAGTAATACCTCTTTCTTTCTCTTCTGGAGCAGCATCAATAGAATCGTAATCTTTCTTTTCTGCTAGTCCTTCACCCGCCAACACATTCGTGATGGCAGCGGTAAGAGTTGTTTTACCATGATCTACGTGACCAATGGTGCCGATATTTACGTGAGGTTTAGTCCTTTCAAAGGTTTCTTTTGCCATCAGTAATGAATTTTAGATATGAGCAATAAATTAATTAATAAACAATTTCAATTTTTATTCTGGAGCCATTGGTGGGAATTGAACCCACGACCCCTTCCTTACCATGGAAGTGCTCTACCCCTGAGCTACAACGGCAGTCTTTTCGACGATAACGATTTTTAAACATGACATTATAAAGTACAGTCTTTTCTGTCCTTTTAAAGTATGTTTATTTTTATTAGCTAGTGAAAAACACTAGCTAATAAAAATTTAGAGCGAAAGATGAGGTTCGAACTCACGACCCTCAGGTTGGAAACCTGATGCTCTACCAGCTGAGCTACTTTCGCATAAAATAAATCTTTATTCAAGATCCATCAAATCTAGCCTAAATTAATGAGCTTGACTTGAAGTTTTATTATTCAATATTTCAAATTTGTGGGGGTGATAGGATTCGAACCTATTCAGCCTAAGCAACAGATTTACAGTCTGCCCCGTCTCTCCAACTTCGGCGCACCCCCAGGTGCAGAGACCTATATAATAAGCAATAAATTGAGCCGATGGAGGGACTCGAACCCCCGACCTGCTGATTACAAATCAGCTGCTCTAGCCAGCTGAGCTACATCGGCAAAACATATTATTTAATTCGTTATTCAAGTCACCTTGTGAAAGGCAAATCTGTAAAGAGTTTATTCTCTCTTTTTGCGCTTTTTGAGACATTTCTCCAAAAGCGAATGCAAAGATACTCTTTTTCAAATAAAATGAAAATATTTTTTTCGATTTATTAGTGTCTCAAAGCATTTACGAACTCTTACTTGCTTTGTTGCTAATAAGGCATCTTTAGGTAATAAATTTATGAAGGCTGCTCTGCTGTTTATAAGCCCCTGAAAAGGAATCGAATGTCAACATTTCTCAAACGTATATTCTATTCAATTTGAACTCATAAAAGCATTTCCCAAGACGGATTGAAGGTTAACGACACTAAAAAAATTAACTCTTTTAGCGTTATACCAAACACAGCATTCCCAATCAACGAACAAAGATGGTGATTATTTGGTCGAATTTATCGCCTCTTACTAGTCTGTAATGCCTTCGCGACATGCCGCAGGCAGGAAAGCTCGACAAGCGGAGCGCGTAGGAAAAAGGGGTAGAAACGGCATACCGAGTGGGCTGATTGGAAGGCAAAGCTCGGTATATAGTGGATGACCCGGTCCTCTGCGGAGCATGAGGATTTTTCTCAAAAACATTTTATGGCTTCAGATATTCTACCTATCCATGTAGATAGAAATGCAAACGACCAAATGCAAATGAATGCATTTGGTCGTAAGATAGATTCTTAAGCACGCTAGATTATCTGCTGCGAAGTTGTTGCTTGTATTTAATTATTTTTCTTTTTAGTTTTTCGACAACGGAATCTAAGGCTGCTTCAAACTTCAGCTTGTTATCGCTGATATAAATCACTTCGCCTGGTACTTGAAGCTTAACCTCGACGGTTTTGCCTTTAATCTTTCCAGTGTTTTCCAGTTTGAGGATTACATCAGCCTTGATAATCCTTTGAAAATAATGCTCTAGGGCTGAGATCTTTTGCTCAATGTAGAGTAATAGTTTTTGATCGGCGTCAAAATGAACAGATTGCGTTACTATTTTCATATTTAAAATTTTTAATGGTTCTGAAAAAACATTGAGTTGTTGTTCTTACATAAGCGGCTATTTTTATAAATGAATTAATTTTGTTTAGCTTTTGGATGTGCCTTTTTGTACACTTCCTTTAATTTTTCTATTGAGTTGTGGGTATATATCTGCGTGGCGTTCAAGCTACTATGACCTAAAAGTTCTTTGATTGAATTGAGATCAGCCCCATTATTGGACATGTGTGTAGCAAATGAATGACGCAAAGTGTGTGGGCTGCGCTGACCCACCGTGGTGACGGCGCTTAAGTGTTTATTGACAAGACTGTATACAAATTTAGGATACAGTGGTGCTCCTTTATTAGTAACGAAAAAAGCTTGGTTTTCATTTTCTGGAAACTCCATTTCTTTTTCTGCGATATAGTCAATCAGTACAGCCTTCAAGCCCTCTGCAAAAGGTACAATGCGCTCCTTGTTGCGCTTACCTAATACTTTTAGCTGCATAGATTGTAGGTCTATGTCCTTGTGTTTCAGGCCTATGAGTTCAGCACGTCTAAGTCCTGTGGCATATAGCGTATATACTATTGCTTTATCTCTAATGCCCTTAAAGCCTTCTTCAAATTCTATTTGTTTTAATAATTTCTCAAGATTGGCTTGCTTAACGTAGGAAGGTAATTTTTTGGATTCTTTAGGGCCCTGCACTTTTCTTAAAGGATTCGTTTTTACTACTTTGCGACGAATCAGAAATTTGTACAAACTATTAAGGCAAGAAAGCTTTCTATTGATAGATCTAGGTGTAATTTTAGCCTGCATAAGGTGTACTATCCAAGACCGAATGTGTACATGGGTAACTTTCAAAACGTCATCCATGTCAAAGTTGGATTTGAGATAGAATATAAACTGCTCTATATCATTAACATAGGCTGATATGGTATGAGCAGAATAACGTTTTTGAAATTCTAGATATGTGTAATAGGCTTTCTCGTGCATATGAATCAAGGGAAATATAAAATATAATTTTAAGAAAATCAATATTTGTTGAAACATTATTGTGCTAAATTCATAAATAGGCTTTGATTCAATGCTCTATTGAGTAATATTCAAAATGAAAATTTATTAACATGCCAAAGCATCCTAAATCGTCCAGAAAGCCCAATTCTTTTCTAAATAAGCCAGTTTATGAAGGAGGTATCAAGGCCATGCGTGCATTCATCAAGAAGCATCTCAAATACCCTAAAGCTGCTATAGATGGCAAAATAGAAGGGAGTGTGAAAATTCGATATGACATTGATTATAAGGGCAATGTGATTAAAACAAAGGTCATCAAGAGCATCGGGTATGGATGTGATGAAGAGGCGGAGAGATTGGTGAATATGTTCAAATTTAAGGTAGATAAGACTAGAAAAGTGAGGGTGATTTTTCACAAAAACATCCAAATTAATTTCAAATTGCCTGAGGTGAATGTCAAGCCAGTACCTAAGAAGCCACCTGTACAACGAAATCTGTCTTTACGTTATAACATGGTTAGTAGTCCCGAGGACAAAAAAGAAGAAATAGAAAAGCCTAAAAAGGTAGCGTCTTACACATACACTATAAATGTCCAGTAAAATAATTATTATTTGGGGCTGCTCCTTTGCTAGACTACATGCTCCACGCTAGGGTCGAGCTATACATGGGTCCGCTATCGCTTCCGTCCGGCGCCAGCTTTGCTACAAGGCTTGTCTACAAGGCTTGGACTGCTCTTTCCGGGGCTAGTTTTGTTCTAAATTTGGGCGAATGCAATTGGCCCCTACAGTCGCACCATTCCTATCTCTCAGCCGGGTTAATGATTTTTTTTGAGGCTGCTTTTACAAGTACATGATTTTGGATACGTTTTCGGGTGAATACAATTCGCCCTTGCCGCATAAAAAAAGACCCAATCATCAGATTGGGTCTCCCAGGCTTTGCCTTTTTTCATACTAATTCAATCTTGCTTTCGTTCAATTTCTTTTCCTTATACAGGATTGACCTATAAATTAAACGAGGAACTTAAAATAAATGCTGCTTATATTGGTAAAAAAAATACCATTTCTCTTTTCCTTTTTGCTTTGTAGGTATACGATAGATAAGTAAATTGTGAGTTAGTTCTATAAAACTCCTTTATGCACAGAATAGCATGGCTCTGTATCATTCTAATCATGGCTTGTGAATCTCCCTCACAAAGCAAAAAAGAAGTTATACAAACTGGGCCCTTGTTTAGTGAAGTGTCCGCTAGCGATAGTGGTATTCATTTTAAAAACCAACTAACTGAAAACCTTAGTAATGGAGAGAATATCCTCGATTTTGATTTCTTCTTTAATGGAGCTGGTGTAGCAACCGCTGATTTTGACAATGATGGTTTAGATGATTTATTTTTTACGGCCAACCAATCAGAGAATAGAATTTATAAGAATAAAGGAGATTTAAAATTTACCGATAAGTCTAGTACTGCAGGAATCACACAGTCCAAATTTTGGTCCAATGGCGTGACCTGCGCGGATATTAATAATGATGGCTTGATGGATATCTATGTTTCACAAGGCGGACCTTATGGGCCTGAAAAAAGAGCCAATTTACTTTACATCAACCAAGGTGATTTTAAATTTGTAGAAAGTGCTAAATCCTATGGCTTAGCGGACAATGGTATTTCTACACAGTCTGCATTTTTTGACTTTGATAAAGATGGCGACTTGGATTGTATCGTGATGAATGAAAGTCCTTTGATAGGATTGGACCCAGTGACCTTTTACAGTCTTATCAAGACACATAGTTCATCTCTTCTTAGTGCAAGTAGCTCTCAGTTGTATCAAAATGAAAATGGAAAATTTGTAAATATAACAGAGCAGGCTGGGCTTCTTCTTCCTTCGTTCGGACTTGGACTTTGTGTTAGTGATATCAACAATGACAACTGGCTAGACATCTATATTGCCAATGATTATTACATCCCAGATGCCGTCTATATCAATGATCAAAAAGGAGGCTTCACTAATGAAACTAAAGAAAGACTAAAGCATAGTTCTTTCTTCTCTATGGGACTTGACATAGCAGATATCAATAATGACACTTACCAAGATATTTATGTCTTGGATATGGCTTCTGAAGACCATATAAAATCAAAGACTTTGATGGCTTCCATGGATGTAGAAAACTTTGCCTTACTCACTGAAAATTTTGATTTTCCTTATCAGTATATGTTCAATGCTTTGCAGCTCAATAATGGAAAAGATGAGTATGATAACATAGCCCACTTTGCTGGAACAAGTAAAACAGATTGGTCATGGGCTTGCTTAATAGAGGACTTTGATAAAGATGGGAGTAAAGATATTTTTGTTACCAACGGATTTAGAAAATATACACGCGATAATGATTTTCAAAATAGAGTAAAAGCACTCAAAGAAAAGTATGCCGAACAGGAAGTCCCTATTGCTGAAAAGGATGCGCTGTACAAAACAGTACCTAGTGAAAAATTACCAAACGTGTTTTTTCAACAAAGTTCTCCATTGCATTTTGAAAACTACGGGGACAGGGTTGGGCTGAATAAACCTTCCTTTTCGAATGGTGCTGTACACGCAGATTTGGACAATGATGGAGACCTTGACTTAGTCATCAACAATATTGATGAAACTGCATTTCTCTATGAGAACAACAGCGAAAAAAGCGGGTTTAATCACCTCAACATTAAGCTTCAATCTTCTCATTCTGAACCCTTTGCAAAGGTATGGATACATTATGATGGCCAAGTACAAATGGCTGAATCTAAAAGAGTGCGCGGGTATCTTTCAAGCCTCTCTACAGACCTATACTTTGGACTAGGTAAAACAAAAAGCATTGATAGGCTAGTCATAAAATGGTTAGATGGTAGTCAACAAGAAATGAGCAATGTAGAAGTGAACCAAACAATAACTATAAATAAAAAAGATGCAGACAAAAAGCAAAGTCAAACATTGTCTGACAAAATAAAATTTAAAGCAAGCAACAGTATTCTACCAAACTATAAACATGTTGAGAATGGATTCAATGACTTTCAGACTGAAACACTTTTACCCTATAAACAGTCGGTAACGGGGCCTAGAATAAACGTAGCAAACAAAATAAATTCATTGTTTATCAGCTCTTCTGTAGGTCAAACTCCTAGATTATATTCTGTAGAAGACGGCACTAGTATTCCTTTCAACGTTGGTAATTCTGAAATCTCTGATGTCCTCTTTTTTGACATTGATAAAGATGGAGATAAGGACGCATATTTTGTTTCTTCAGGTAATGAAAAACAAGCCAATGATGCGATGTATAAAGATCATTTGTTCATCAATAAAAATGGAAAATTCATACCCGATTTTGGGCAAAGGGAACTTAATTTAGGAAGCAGTGGAAAGACGGCCACGGCCATAGATTTTGATCAAGATGGGGATGAAGATTTAATCGTTTGTAATCGTATAGTACCGCAAAAATATCCTACCCATGCGCCTTCTATTTTATTCGAAAATAAAGATGGAAAACTAGAAGATATCACTTTGGATAAAGCGCCAGAACTAGTAAAATTTGGGATAATCAATGATATTGAAACTCTGGATTTTAACGATGATGGTTGGATGGATTTTTTGGTTGTGGGCGAATGGACAGGCATTGGTTTATTCAAAAATAATAAGGGCGTTTTCGAAAATGTCGCTGTTAATTATGGACTTGACAAGCTGAAGGGCTGGTGGTTTTCTATTACTCCCACTGATCTTAATAATGATGGTAAAACAGATTTTTTAATTGGAAATTTAGGCTTAAATTCTAAGTATAAAGCTTTGGAAGATAAGCCTTTATATATCTATGGAAATGACTTTGACGAAAACGGCACCTTCGATCAAATACTCAGTTATGAGTACAAAGGCGAGCTGGTTCCATTTAGAGGAAGGCAATGTTCCTCTGAGCAAGTCCCCTTTATCAAAGAAAAATTTCCTTCCTATGAAGCCTTTGCCAATGCTTCTCTAAAAGAAGTATATGGAGAGGAACTTGAGTCTGCTGTTCAGAAGGAAGCTAACACTTTCGAATCTATAGCCTTGGTTCAAAGTAAAAATGGTTTTGATAATCTTACTCTTCCTTTGGAAGCTCAATTGAGACCCATCTTAGATGGGGTCAGTCTTGACATAGATAAAAATGGTTTTCCAGATTTGATATTGGTTGGGAATTTATACGAGACGGAGGTGGAAACGCCTAGATTGGATTATCAAAATGCTACTGTCTTACTTTCTGATGGCAAGCAGTATTCCTACAGTGCCGACTATTCTAGCCAATTATCTTTTGAAGGGAATAGCAAGTCTGTTGCATTGCTGCAGAACAAAAATCAAGGAACAAAAATTTTGATTGGGATTAATGGTGGGAAGTTGGTTGAGTACACATTTTTGGATTAAAAATGAGTCATATTTTTGTGCTTTTAACACTTGTACTTTGAAGTGCGTATAGCATCAAGGTTTGCAAACCTTGACGAACGAAGATTGTTGAGGATACTTGCCAAAACTAAAACTTAATCATCTTAAAGCTCTTTTCTGAATCTTCTTGCTTAAGTTTTAAAAAATAGATGCCTGCTTGTAAGTGCTTAGTATTTAGCCGCTCCCCTACACTTAGCTCCTTTTGAAAGATTAAAGTGCCCAAAGAACTATATAGTTCTGCAGAAAGGCTTCCAAATTCTTCTGTTTCTATTTGAATAAATTGATCAAAAGGATTTGGAAATACGCTGGCTTCTAATGAGATTATGTCTTTGGTGCTTGTAATACCACAGTTTGTCAAATTAGGATTTATCTCTATTGATTCTGCTTTGACGCTCACGTCTAAATTGTCAAACATCGGATTAGAGATGCTAAATTTTTCTATTCTAAAAGTGGATCCGATAATATTACTCCCTTGTTCATTAGGGCCAAATATAGATATAGGCCCTTTATATCTCCATACTTCATTGCCGAGGGAATCAAACTCTACAAAATTAGAAGAGCGACCTGCATTGATAAGTAAATTTCCATTTGGCAGGGTTTGTACATTAGACATTATAGCAGATTCGAAATTTCGTTCTGAATTGCTTTCGAAGACTATAGGTTCACCTGTAATTCCAAAAGTGCCTCCTTCTAAAGCATAGTCATCACCATTCATTCTAGGGCTAAATTCTACAAATGCAGAAGGTCGAATTGTACTGTTATTGTTATTATATAATTGAATGATGGGTGCTTCATTAATACCAGTGTCTAGAAATTCAGCGTCATGCTGTCCATCTAGAGTTGGTAGTCCTACTACATCTTGATAAGTCGACAGGTTGCCGTATCTATATAAGAGTTGTCCTCCGAAACCCGAATTGCCACCATTATTGCTAGCTGCTTCAGCTGAGGTAGTACTATGGTCTATAATCCATATTTCATCAAAGTTTCTGCTAGACAATAATATCTCATCCCTTTCGACATTGAAATCAACACAATTGAGGTGACCCCAATCTTGCTCCGTGATATCGTTGTAGTTAATGTCCACTTTTCTAGGACTGTCGCTAATAACTCCAAAGTTATCTTTTGTAGCGTCTTGATCTTGGACCAAGTGATTGAACAAATGCCATTCCCAAACAATATCAAAGTTACCCATATCCAAAGGGCGAATTTCTATAATGGAAGGAATCCAAAGTTCATTAGGGGTAGCTGCAGGATCTTTGCCTGCTTGGATGAGTTCATCTTGGAATTTCCTTTCCCAACGAAGAATCAAAATATTACCATTAGGCATATACTCAATATCATGATGTGCTCCAAAATTGACATCGTTGACATTGGCCTCCCATTCAAGAGTACCATCCCAATCAAAAATCTGGATAATTCCGCCCTTCCCAGCTGTAGTAAATTCATTGCTTGATACATCTCTCCCCGTTCTTAATAGTCTTCCTTCTGGAAGTAAGTAGGCGACTAAACCAGGAATATAATCTGAGTCCCACTGATTAATAACTTGTCCGCAGTTATTAATCATATAAGTTGAAGTATAGTCGGCAGGGGTATACAATGTATACGCATCATAGGCTTTAAGACCATTTGACAACACTCCTATGGTGTTTTGTGCACAAATAGTTGTGTGGGCTAGAATAATGAAAAGAAATGGAATTGCAACTCTCATATATATAAATATAAAAAGGGAGTACTGAAATTCAGTACTCCTTATTGTTTTATTTGTCAAAATGTGCATTTATTTACATTCTTGAATTATCACCACTTTGTTACAGTTCTATTTAACAAAATCAGCAGGGTTCGTATCCCAGAATACCTGATCAGTAACACTTCCACGTTGCGTTGCATTTTCATTTAATTCAACATGAGCCGCAGGATACAATGTACTTCTTATGAAAGAACCTGCAGCAGGCTGAATCATCGGCTGTAAATTAAATGGCCTTCCTGTTCTTCTAATCATATTGTATCCTTCTATTCCATTCCCAAATGAGGCTATTAGGAATTCCTTCATCACTACATCGAGTTTGTTTGAGGAGCTATCGTATAGGCTAAGTACTTCATCTATATATTGTTGGATCCTATTTTCATTAGGTAAAAAATCTGAACCATAAAAGCATGGGTCAGCAGGTAAGCAGAATGAAAATTCATCTAATGATTGTGGATCTATATCCTCTGTAAAAGTAATTACATTTCTAATTGATTCTTCTACAGCATGTTCAAGTAAAGTTCTTGTGTCTTCTCCAGTGCCCATGGTTAAGGCTGCTTCAGCTCTATAAAAGCTAACGAAACTTTTTGGTAAAATCGGAATTATGCCTGCTCCCAAGCCTCCATCAGTTCCAGCATTTTGCATTGACTCGAAGGAATTAGCATCGAATTTGCCTCCAGCTGGATATACTCCGTATACTGTACGAATGTCACCATCTGGTGGTACACCATTTCCATTCCCATGATCTCTACCATAGTAACCATTTTGGATACTGCCTACACAATAGGGCATTCGTTCATCACAATCCAAGTAATGTTGAGGAGTAGATGTAGCATCTGGCAAAGGCGAAAAAACACAATCAAATCTATTTACATCATCCAAAGGAATTGTACCAACTTGTCTATAAAAATAGGACCTGATTCTAGGATCCACAACATTTTTTTCTTCAGACATCAACCACATAAACCAATTGGACATATAATCTCAATCAGAAGTTTCATATGAATTTTGATAGAATGGATGTCTTGAATCAGGGTTGGCTCTATTAGATGTATAATTAAATACAAAATTTGCGGGTGTAGGGTTATACTCAGGACTATTAATGATAGCTATCATCTTACTTCCGGCTTCCGTATCCACTAACTTTGTTGTTACATAGAGTTTAATCAAAAGATTATTGGCAGCATCAGCCCAGTCAGAAGCACTTCCAGTTCCTCCAAAAAAGTTATCGGTAGTTGGTGAAGTAGTAGGGTTCTGCAAATCTGCGACTCCTTCCAATAATAGAGCTTCTGCTGCTGCATAGACAGCGGCGCCAGGATCTCTATTGGGTGAGATAAAAGCAACACCCTGATCTGATTCTCCCAAAGGAACATCGCCAAACATATCCACTAAAGTCATCAAGACGTATGCTTTCAATATTTTCGAAGTACCCCCTATAAATGATAGACCTTTCTCATCTGCTTGCCTAATAACTTCATTTGCATCAGGCATAAAATCAGAATATGCTTGTCTCCACAGATTATCCAAAGTAGTAGGAGAAAAAGCATTCGCATAATCATTACTAGAAGTAAAGGCTCTCTGTCTTGAAAGTTGCATCGTAATATCATTGACACTAGTAGAGCCTATTGGGCCATTCAAGAATTCTGCAAAATTTAATTGGACACTAGCGTATAATGCATCAAGATTGGCTTCTGCAGGAGAAGGGAAATTAGGATTATCTTGTAATTCTAAATCAAATGTATCCTCGCAAGAAAGTATAATTAATCCTGCGAGCAAAACAAATATTATTTTTTTCAAAATCATTTTTATTAGGTTTAATTTAAAAAATAAAATTTTGAAAGTTGTTTAGATTCCAGTAGCAATTTCTTTAATTCTGAGGCTATCAGAAAAATTTAGTATCACTAGTTATCATCATCAACTCCAGTTTGTAAAGCTTCTAATCAATCGTATCATAGAAGAATATTTATACAAAAAGGGAGTACTGAAAATTCAGTACTCCCTTCTATATAATTAAATACTAAATGTATTTCTTACATTCTAGTAAGTACCATTCTAGTCATAGTTTCACCAGTCTGACTACCACAGCCACCGTTAGCGAATCCTTCATTGAAGAAAAGTACAATCTGCGAATCATCGTTCAAGTCTAATGGCTCCGTAATAACATCGCCATCAGCATCCATTGCAGGTCCAAACATGATACCTCCACCACCGCAACCTAATCCAGCAGTATCCATTATCTGATATACAGCTTGATCACAAACGATATCAAAAATAGTATCATACGGTCCAAATCCACCGATACCTTCTAATACAATTGTTGAGAAAGATCTCTGAGTACTAGAACCAGCAACTGGTACAATAGTAACCACTTGGTCAGAATATCCAGGACCATAACCAAGACCCGTAGCTCCATCGATAGTCAACATATATTCTCCCGCAAATCTATCATCAGGGATAGGGCAAGTAGCTTTTACTACCCAGTCAAAGTATCCTCTAAATGCAGAACTCAAAAGCGTAGACTCTGTACTAGAAGCATCTCCAGTAAACTGACGTCCATCATTCAAATTAAGCTCCGATCTAAACTGGAACTCATCTCCTGCAAGAACATCACTTGCAGCAACACCTAATGCTGCTGCCACTTCAGTAAAAGGAAAAGAAACAGTAATACTTCTCAAACCTAATTCTGAATCCGTAAAGTCACCTTGACCGAAAGACTGAAACAAAACTTCATCCCCTCCATTAAAGCTGGCAAAAACGTCATAAGACTGAACATTTTGTCCTGCATCAAGAGACTGAAATTCTACTTCGTGGCTGTATGCAGATGTAGAGATATTTGCTAAATCGTACTCTGCAGTAAATAGGTTCACTAATCTAGGAAACGCTCCTATCTCAGCTGAATCTATTGTAATGATTGGCCCTAACTCTTCGTCTCTTCCACAAGAGAGAATCAGTGCAAAAATCATTGGAATAATTAATATTTTTATATACTTCATTATTTCTAATTTATTTTATTTAACAAAATCTGCAGGATTCGTATCCCAGAATACCTGATCCGTAACACTTCCACGCTGCGTTGCATTTTCGTTTAATTCAATATGAACCGCAGGATATAATGCACTTCTAATGAAAGAACCAGCAGTAGGCTGAATCATCGGCTGTATATTAAATGGTCTACCTGTTCTTCTGATCATATTGTATCCTTCTATACCATTTCCGAATGATGCTAGTAAGAATTCTTTCATAACTACATCCAGTTGATCAGAAGAGTTATCATATAAGTCTAAAACCACATCTACGTATTCCATGATTACAGAATCAGTCGGTAGTGTAATTGATCCTAAAATATCAACGCCTGTGTCAGGATTAGTGCCAATAACTTCCGTTAATGAACCTGGATCAGTAGCCTCCGCAAAAGAAACAACAGATCTAATAGACTTTTCAACAGCAGATGCTAAAAATGCTCTTGCATCCTCTCCAGTTCCCATTGTTAACGCAGCTTCTGCTCTGTAGAAGTCAACAAAACTAGCAGGTAATACAGGTATTATTCCAGCTCCTAGGCCTCCATCCATACCTGCATTTTGAGTTCCAGCAAAAGTTCCAGCATCGTATCTACCTCCAGCAGGATACACACCATAAACAGTACGTATGTCACCATCAGGTGGAATTCCGTTTCCATTTCCATGATCTCTACCATAGTAGCCATCTTCAATACTTCCTACACAATAAGGCATATTTGGATCGCAATCCAAGTAGTGCTGCGGTGTAGAAGCTGCATCAGGTAAAGGTGAAAATACACAATCAAATCTGTTTACGTTGTCCAATGGCACAGCAAATACTTGTCTGTAAAAGTAGGATCTGATTCTAGGATCGACAACGTTCTTTTCTTCAGACATTAACCACATGAACCAGTTAGACATATATGCCCCATCATCTGTCTCATAGGAATCTTCATAAAATGGGTGTCTAGAGTCTGGGTTGGCTCTATTAGACGTATAGCTAAATACAAAGTCAGCAGGAGCAGCATTAAAGTCAGGATTATTTACTATTGCCATCAACTTAGCTCCCGCTCCAGAATCGACCAACCTAGTAGTCACATACAATCTAATCAAAAGATTATTTGCAGCGTCTATCCAATCTGAAGCCTCACCTACTCCACCAAAAAAGTTATCAGCAGCCGGTGCTACCACAGCAGGGTCATTCAAGTCAGCGATTCCGTCTAATAACATAGCTTCAGCAGCAGCATATATGTCTGCTCCAGAATCTCTATTTGGAGATATAATAGCCGCTCCTTGATTAGCTTCACTAAAAGGTACATCGTTAAACATATCGACTAAAGTCATCATAACATAAGCTTGCATGATTTTAGCTGTCCCCCCTAAGAAAGGCAATCCTCTAGCATCAGCCTCCGTAATAATTTGACTTGCATCTGGCAAAAAGTCAGAATAAGCCTGTCTCCACATATTGTCAAAAGTGGTAGGTCCATAAGCGTTTTGATAATCGTTTCCTGTAGTTAAGGCGACCTGTCTAGACAAAGCCATTGTCACATTATTGACACTGGTAAAATTACCTGTAGGGCCATTTAAGAATTCAGCAAAATTTACTTGCACACTAGCATATAGTGCATCAAGATTTGCTTGATCTGGAGTAGGAAAATTTGGATTTTCCTGTAAGTCCAAATCAAATGTATTTTCACAAGAAAATACGAATAGACCTGTACTCAGAACAAATAATAATAATATTTTTTTCAAAACCATTTTTAATAGTTTAATTTTTAATTAATCAATTTAGAATGTAGCGTTGAAGCTTACTCCAAATCTTTCTGCAGTAGGGCCAGTAAGAAAATCAATTCCTCTACCATTACCCACACCTGTACTTAAAACTTCTGGATCAAAGTTGATTCCTTCTGGGAAGTTGAAAGCTCTGAACCAAAGGTTTTCACCAGATACGTTCAATGACATACTTCCAAATGGAGTCTTCTCTAAGATAGTCTTAGGGAAAGTGTATCCTAATGATACTTCTCTCAATCTCAATGTGGTACCATCAAAAATCGCTCCTTCAGCAGGTCCGAAAAATCCTTCAAAAAATGCATCCCCTGCATATATTTGAGTCTGGTTTGGAGATCCATCTGCATTTACACCATCAAGGATGAAAGGCAAGAATCTATCAAAATCAGTATCAATCGTATTTCCTCTTGCTAACAATGTTCTAGCTGTTCCAGAATAGATGTCTCCTCCGTCTACATAGTTGATGTTTACAAAAAGCGATAATCCTTTCCATGACAGTGTATTCAAATATGAAATAGTATAGTTAGGTGTAGGATCTCCAATTGGATTGGTATCTTCATTTTCTACGTAAAACCCTTGAGCATTTACTAGTAACTCACCATCCACTCTTTCGAAAGTACTTCCTTGAATTACTGCGAATGGGAATAGTAATTGACCATCTCTTTCAGTTGCCAATGGAAAATCATCTGCTGTTTGACCATCAGGTAAATCTGCTATATTAATTGGCTCAATAGCAAAGTTTCCTAGATTGGTAAAACCAGCAACAGCTACTTGATCAACACCATCTGCGATTCCTAGAACAAGCGTTTTGTTTGTTGTGAAATTAACCCCTAATCTATACTGAATGTCCCCTTTGAAAGGAGCTATCCATGCGCCTAATTCTAGACCTCTATTATTGATTTCTGCCGCGTTTATTGTAGTATTTCTAAACCCTGTAGAAGGATCTAGGTTAAGATCAACAATAAGATCACTTGAGTTCTTATCATATAATGAAAAGTCAATTCCAAGTCTATTAGACCAGAATGTTCCTTCAAGACCTAATTCAATTTCTCTATGTCTTTCTGCCTGTAAGTCAGAATTTCCTAAACGATTAGAAATTTGATTGAGGTTACGAGTTGAACCATCTGGGGCTTGGAAATCGTTTGTAGATGATGCCAAAAAGTTCCTAGTTTGGAATGGTGGCGGGTATCCCGCAGAGGTACCGATACCAACTCTTACTTTAAGGTAATCAACTATCTTATTGTTTTGCAAACCAGAGAATGCTTCCGTTGGAATGAATGAAATGTTTGCACTAGGATAGAAAATTGATCTATTTGCTTCTTCTAAAGTAGAAGTCCAGTCATTACGTGCTTGTAAACCTAAGTATGCAAAACTCTTATATCCAAGAGTAACGTTACCAAATACACCTAGTGTGTTTTCATTCAAAGTTCTAGTAGTAGCTGTTGTTGTGATAAAGTTATCGTGTGTCGCTAAACCAAATACAAATTGGTTTTCAGAATTAATTACATCCGTATCGGTGTCTTCTCTTCTTGCGTTACCACCTAAAGTAGCAGTGAAGCTGAAGTCATCAGAAAACTGGTAGTCAAAGTTTAAGGTAAGTAGATTGTCAATAACTGTTGTGTTATATGTTTCATCAATCAATTGACCATCAAAGAACTGCTGTCCACCTCTGTTTAATGATCTATTATTAAACTGCGTGTACTGATCTGCACTCAATCTGTAGTTTACAGAAATCTGATCTGTAATATCATATCCTAAGTTGATGTTACCAAAAAATCTTTCAATCTGTTCAGTATCTCGAGCATTGTTCAATGTCCATAGTGGATTGGTAATCTGAGAAGTTTGACGATAGTATGCTTGCGAACCATCTAATTCACTTTGGAAAGGCAAGTTGAATAAATCAACTGATCTAGGTGTATATAATACATCTGAAAATAAAGAAATATTTCCAGCTACTTGTGGTCCTGAACCACCACCTGAACCAATCGGAGGCGTGATACGATTAGAAGTAACATAGTTAAATGTACTGCTAAACTTGATTCCGTTATCTAACTCTGTGCTACCACCTAAAGAAATGTTTTGTCTTCTATATCTATTAGAAGACTCACCATTCACTAAATCAGGGGTAAATCCTTGATCATTCAAGAAACTGTACGCAGCGTTAATCTGAGATTTTTCTCCTACACGCTTTGAAATACTTAAAGCTGTATTTGTACCAATACCGGTATCAAAAAAGTTCTCCACACTTTCGTATGCTCTATATTCGTAGTCTCCAAAAGTTTGACTTGGAAATTGAGCAGCGAAATTATTACTTCCTAAATAAGGGTGTTGAACATTTCCATTTTCGTCAATACCATTTGATCCTCTTGTATCAAAAGAAGGTCCCCATGTAGAGAAGAACCATCCAAAATTTCCAGAGAAACCGTTACCAAAAGTATTTTGGTATTCAGGTAAGTTAGCAACAGAAGTACCTGTTACTCTTTGACTAAAAGATACTTCCAATCCTTTGTCAGCGTTCAAATCAGTAGAACCTGTCTTAGTAGTTACTAATACTACCCCGTTTCTACCTGCTTCACCATAAAGTACAGTTGCACTTAATCCTTTTAGGATATTGATTTCTGCAATATTATTTGGGTCAATATCAGCAAATCTGTTGGACGTTGCTGCACCACCTGCTGCAAAACCATTTTGAGTGTTCGTATCCGTGTTAAAAGGAATACCATCAACAACGAATAATGGTTGGTTACTACCCGTAATAGAAGAAATACCTCTAATAATTACATTTGTACCTGAACCCGCAAGTCCCGAGGTAGACGTAATATCTACACCAGTGGTCTTACCTCTCAAGATTCTCGCAACATCCGTTTCGTTTCGGTTCGCAACTGCGCCTTCATCAATCGTACTCACCCCGTAACCTAAGGCTTTCTTTTCCTTAGCTACACCGAGGGCAGTAACAACGACCTCAGTCAGTTCGATACCTTGTGCCATAATAACGTCAACAACGTTGCTAGCACCTAATACAATTTCTTTCGTGTCAAATCCTGTGTAGCTGACGACGAGCGTAGTCACGTCTGCAGCAATCGGCAACGAGAATGTCCCGTCGACTTCTGTTATGGTACCCACAGTAGTTCCTTTAGCTACAACGCTTGCTCCAATAAGCGTTTCACCTGTGTCATCTGTGATAGTACCAGTAATGGTTCTTTGAGCTAGTGTAAAACCAACTAATGAAACCATCAACACTAATAATAGTGAGATTTTTTTCATACTAATCCAATTTAAATTAAAAAAAAATATTTTATAAGCTGTCAAAAATAGCCAATTATGCCAATCTATGTTAACTAAGCGTTAACTTTTTTAACATAAAAATTAAAAAAATGCTAAATCTGTTACCTCATACAACTTTAAACGTATTAGGTGGCATAAATGTCCACTGGTCTTTGCAATTCATGTAAGTACATCTTAATGGTATTTTGTATACCGTAATATAGCGCATCGGTCACTAAAGCATGCCCAATTGACACCTCAAGAAGCTGAGGAATGCAATTTTTGAAGTAATTTAGGTTGTCGAGATTGAAATCGTGACCAGCATTAATGCCTATATTCAATGCATTTGCCGCTTTTGCTGCAGCTATAAATGGTGCAATTGCAGCCTTTTTGTCCGATTTAAAATGCTTTGCATAGTCTCCAGTATAGAACTCAATTCTATCTGTTCCCACTTTTTTCGCTCCTTCTACCATTTTTTCATCAGGATTGAGAAAAATAGACACTCGAACGCCTACATTATGCATGCGAGCAACAATGTCTTGTAATTTAGAGAGATGAGTCACTGTATCCCAACCAGAATCTGAGGTCAAGGCACCTGGTGCATCTGGTACTAAAGTAACCTGATGGGGTTTATTCTTTTCCACCATAGACAAAAAGCGTTCTGTAGGATTACCCTCTATATTAAACTCGGTGGTCACGATAGATTTCAAGATAGGAATATCACTATAGCGAATATGCCGCTCATCTGGTCTAGGATGCACCGTAATTCCCTGAGCACCAAAACGTTCGCAATCTTGAGCTACTTGTCTAAGATCCGGCAAATTACTCCCTCTACTATTCCTTATAAGGGCTATTTTGTTTATGTTGACACTTAATCTAGTCATTTTATAAAGCTTAAATTTTGAATTGCTAAATTAGCAATTCAATAGCTATATTATTACGATGGTTCGGTAATTAAACATTAAATCAATGATTACCAATGTTCTTCAAATTAGACTTCACTTTATTTAAAGTGTTAATAATTAAATGATTCGCTCATTTTGATTTAAGGTTTTCAAAAAATTACAGAACCATTCTTATTATGGACGCTAAACACTAATACAATGGATATAATTGATTCCGCACAAGAATCTGAACCTAAACGAGGATTTGATGAGCCACCAGTTGGTTTTAACATAGCTAAGAACTTACTAATTCTTTTAGGTAATATCATTCTTGGTGCCTTTGTCGCAGGTTTGTTTAGTCTAGTATTCGCCGTTTTGTGGGGCTATGACTTTGCAAGTCTTACGGATCTTTTGAGTGGATATGATACTGAGGCTGATCCCAATCTATTTAGATGGATACTTGGCTTGAATCAAGCTTTTACTTTTCTGCTTCCAGGCATACTGACTGCCTTTATTATCTATAAAAGAGATTGGATCAAATATTTATTTATGAATCGATCTCCTTCTACAACAAACTGGGGATTAGCCGCTATCATTCTTTTCTGCGCTTTACCGTTGGTGCAATACACCTATTTTATAAATCAGCAGATACCTCTTCCCGAGTCGTGGTTGGCTCAAGAGGAATCTACAGAAGCCATTTTGAAAATAGTAATGACTTATAATGCTCCGTACGAAATCATTTTTAATGTATTTCTAATTGGAGTTCTACCAGCACTAGGTGAAGAGATTGTCTTTCGTGGCATCATTCAGAAAAATTTACAATGGGTTTTTAAAAATTCCCACGTTGCAATTTGGATAGCTGCATTTATATTTAGCTTTATTCATTTACAGTTTGCAGGCTTTATACCTAGACTCATCCTTGGTGCAGTTTTAGGCTACCTTTTCTACTTTACGCAAAACCTATGGGTTCCTATCATTGCGCACTTTTTTAACAATGCCTCTCAGGTCTTGCTAGACTTTTTCTTCAAAGAAGAAATGAGCTCTATAGATATCGAAAGCATTGAGTCCGTGCCATGGTATGCTGGTTTTATTTCACTAGTGCTCGTGGTTGCTCTCCTTGGATATTTGAGAAAAATAAATTTGCATCTGCCCGAACAGCATAAGCCCATATGAATTCAACCTTGAAAACACGAGGCTTAACTGCTATTGTATTTGTGGCTGTAATGATCTTTGGATTATTCTTTAGCAGCTATTCCTTCATCCTATTGATGAGTATAATTATTGGTGGGTGCATCTGGGAATTTTTATCTATTGCTTGCGAAAATAGCGTTTTAAGAATGGCCATCTGCATACTTGGCGGTATTGGTATTAGTATCTGCATAGCCACTGGAAACATGCTTGGTTCTCCTGAAAATTTCTTAAAGCATAGTTTTTTCATTTTAATTTTCTCTTGTCTTTCCATATGCGTTCTAGAGCTAAGTACACATTCGAAAAAACCATATCAAAATATTTCTTTCGCAGTATTTAGTCTTGTTTATTATAGTCTTTTTTTGAGTAGTATTTATTTCATTTCTTTCGCGAATGGAGAACATCAGGCCTGGAAAATCTTTGCCATTATAGCTTTGACCTGGACAAATGATACCATGGCTTACGTAGTAGGGTCTCAAATAGGGAAAAATAAAATGTTCCCACGTATGTCGCCTAACAAGACTTGGGAAGGGACTATAGGGGGTATTATTTTCACATTGATTGCTTCAATGCTGTTTTATTATACAATTGGAGTCTTTTCTCCCTTTATTTGGCTCTGTATCGCTCTTATAATAGGTATATTTGGTACAATTGGAGATCTTGTAGAATCTATGTTAAAAAGAAGCCTAGATGTTAAAGATACCGGGACATTATTACCTGGACATGGGGGTTTACTAGATAGATTTGACTCTTTAACCCTTCATCTACCATTAACCGTCTATTTTATGGAACTTACATCAAGATTTTAGGTTATCTTTGTTTATAAACACGAAATATATCTTGTTAATTCATAAAGAGGGCGTATCAATACTTATCAAGCTGTTATTAGGTCTTTCCTTAATCTGCCTTGCGGTATTCTACTATATACCAAGTATTTATACTTTCGCTCTCGTCATATCAGTCGTATTTTTCTTATTGGTAATGCAGTTTTTTCGCAATCCCAACCGTCAAATCGTATGCCCAAGCGATAAAAAGGTATATGCTCCTGCAGATGGTAAGGTCGTTGTTATTGAAGAAACTATAGAGAACGAGTACTTTAATGACAAGCGTTTGCAAGTCTCCATTTTTATGAGTCCACTCAATGTGCACGTCAATAGAAACCCTATCAGTGGTATAGTTAACTATATCAAGCATCATGAAGGAAGATACCTTGTAGCTTGGCATCCAAAATCTTCTAGTGAAAATGAACGTACTACAGTTGTTATTGAAACAGACGGTGCTGAAGTTTTGCTAAGACAGATAGCTGGTGCAGTAGCTAAAAGGATTGTAAATTATCTAGAAGAAGGGGAAGCTGTTGTGCAAGGGAAAGATATGGGTTTTATTAAATTTGGTTCTAGAGTAGATTTGTTTTTACCGATTGGTACTGATATCAATGTGCAGATAGGCGACAAAGTTAAGGGTAATAGAACATTAATCGCGAGCCTTTAAAAAGAGGTATTAAGAAAAAGAAATTAGACATTAGAAGTTGACGGTCTAAGATTAGAAACTAGACCTTGATATTAGAGAAAAGATATTAGCCTTTCGAAGCCAAAATTAAACTTTTCGATAAACAAAAAAGGCTTCATTTCCTGTCCATAATTTATCATTTTCACCATTAATAATTCCTTTTTGGCCTAGCGCTGTGCAGTAGTCCCGATTTTTCATCGGGAGACGCTGGCTTTTTTCTAGCCAGTGGCCGAGGCGAATGCCGAGCTACGGATACATAGCGACGGTGGCAACCGTAGGCCCCAAAAAATACTATTAGAAATTTTAAAAAAGAGTAGCTGCGCTTGCTACCCCATCCGCTGAATTGGCTCTGCTCGCACCTTCCGACTCATTGAGTCTTTCTTGCCATAGAACTTTACCAGCTCTATCTATATAAGACCAAATATCGTCTGTTTCTACAAGTGCCAGATTGTGCTTAAAGGAGTTTGCCGAATCAAACTGAAAAGGAATAACCTGCTCACCTGATTTATTTATATAACCCCACTTATTGCCTTGTTGAGCAGCCGCCAAGCCATCCACAAAGTGGCTTGCATTGTCATAGGCTGGATGGATACTTAATTGAGCATTCTTGTTGAGGAAACCGTATTTATTATTGATTTTCACTAGCCCTAGGCCATCTGAAAAGTCACCTGCAAAAGAATACATTGGAGATTGGACAAGCTTACCTGATTCATGCAAATATCCATAACTACTATTCTGAACGACTACAGATATTTCATCTTTGAACTGTCCAAAAAATGGATTGGCTGGAATGTCGAACTGAGGCTCAACTACAGTTTTTCCTTTGGTGTTGATATAGCCATACAAGCCATTTTGTTCGACTACTGCTAGTGTATTTTGGAATGATTGTGCCATATCAAAGGCTGCAGGAATCACTACTTCTCCTCTAGTATCAATATATCCAAAAAGTCCATCTTCTTCCAGCATCACAGGTGCCAATCCTTTACTAAAATGGCCTGCCGCGTAAAACTGCGGTGTAATAATATAGTCTCCATCATGGTTAATAAAACCCCACTTCTCTCCCACTTTCACTGCCGCCAGAGATTCATGAAAATCACTTGCTTGATCAAACTGGACATCGATAACTAGGCTCCCTTTCGTATCTATAAATCCCCACTTAGATACCAAACGTGCGCGTGCTTTTTTCTCTTCAAACTTTCCTACGAAGTTGAATAAATGCTTCATCAAAAGGCGACCTAAATTATCTAAAGGAACAGGCTTATTATTGAATGTAACAATAGAGAAGTCATTGTAAAAATCCTCCACTTTGAAATACTGAGGCTCGATTACGATTTGACCCTCTGCATTCATGAAGCCAAATTTATTTTTCTCTCGAATCTTATACAGATGTTTGTCCATAATTTTTAGTGTGTTTCTGGGGCTGTTTGTGGGTTGTGTTATGGTTTTTGTGCGCCTGCAACTCTATTTCAATACTAAAGAGCGGAACTCATCAATGATATCTCTGCTACCTTGGTCGGAAAGATAAGCAAATTTTCCTTGTTTATTTATAATATGGTACAAGGGGATAGCTGAGATATCATAGTCATTAGCAAGGTCTTGCAATGAGATGGCCCAAGTATTCACTCCTAGTGGATTATGTCGAATCATAGCGTCTCGCCATGCTTCTTCCTCTTTGTCTATAGAAATATTGACAAGTACAACACCCATATCTTGCAGCTTCTGACGAATATCTTTTGATTTTTTAAAGCCTGCTATACAAGGTTTGCACCAACTTGCCCAAAAACTTAAGTACATCACTTTACCATCGTAGTCTGTTAAGGAAATCAGATTTCCAGTTTTATCAATCATATCTATATCCTCTGCAGAAATATTCTCCACTCCAGAAATATCCCCTCCATACATCTGCATTATCTGGTCCGTGTATTGAGGACAGCTACTTTGTAGTTGACTTATTTTCGATCTTCCCAATTCCGATTCTCCGCTTTTCTCGTAGACTTTTACTAACAAATGCGTTGTCATATAACATCTGGTTTCACCCGATAAATGTTGTTCGATTTGAGGATATATTTGGGTGTATGCTCTGTTTTTGAATGGATCTTTAGGCATATAATTGTAAATACTCAAAGCTTTTAAAGCATTCTGGTAAGCAGGATGATATATAGCAGCAACATCATTCCAAGAAATGTTTTTTCCTAGTTTCAATTGCGATTTCGCAGACTGTATTTCAGCTTCTCCTAACTGATTCCAGCGATGCATAATCCAAGATAATTTATCAGATTCTTTTTCATACTTCGCTTTCGTGGTGTAAAAGTCATGCACTGGTCTACTAAGTGAACCTCTATGCTGCGCAATTAAATTATTCTGTTTTTTGTATCTATCATTCAAGATGGAGGCAAACTCTAGTATAGCCATCGACTGTCCGTATCGGGACATTTTTTCAGAAAATTCAATATCTAAATAAGCACATTCTGTACTAGCAGTGCTAGTACCACCACACAATTGATCAAAAGCAGCCATGAAGTTATTATCCACACTACCTGGCCCAGAAAAATGCAGCGTAGAAGCGATGCTTTGTCCATCAAAAGAAATACTTGGTGAAGATTTTGAATCCAAATAGACTGGAATAATATATCCATCATAGCTAAATTCTACAAAAGTAGCTCCAGCGATTGGATAGATAAATTCTGCATACCCACTGGAAGATAAATCGATACGATGAGTCTTGTTCAACTGCCCAGCATCCAGATGTGCCTGCTGAATATACACTGCCTGAGTAGACATATTACTCACTTGTAACTTAATCCTAATATCTTGGGCATGAAGGTTTACACCAAGGTTTGTCAGCAGAAAAGCTGATAAAAATAGGAATACAATACGCTTCATGGATAACATATTAATAAAAATGCTAATATCGTTATTTAGACGTAAGTTTCAAAAAGTGGTAACAGCACTATGTCTCTTTTTCTGCGGGTGCTGGCGCATTTTCAGCCTTCATCTGTGGGAAAAATATAACCTCTTGGATAGAACTGTTATTGGTCAAATGCATACAAAGCCTGTCAATTCCAATCCCTAATCCCGAAGTAGGTGGCATTCCATACTCTAAAGCACGAAGAAAATCTTCGTCTAGCACCATTGCCTCATCATCTCCTCTTTGCGCCAATTTCAGTTGGTCTTCAAATCTCTTTCTTTGATCTATCGGGTCATTAAGCTCTGAGTAAGCATTCGCCAATTCTTTACCATTTACAAAAAGCTCAAAACGTTCTGTTAATCCTTCTTTCGATCTATGTTTCTTAGCCAATGGGCTCATCTCTACAGGATAGTCTGTGATATAGGTTGGTTGAATTAAATGATGCTCTACTTTTTCTCCAAATATCTCATCTATCAACTTTCCTTTTCCAAGGCTTGGATCCACATCGATGTACAATTCTTTACACACTACTCTGAGTGCTTCTTCATCCATTTGAGAAACATCAATGCCGGTATATTCTTTTATAGAATCGTACATCGTTAATCTCTTATACGGCCCAGCAAAGTCTACTACATTATCCCCAATCTTCACGGTCGTCTCTCCATTTACTTCCTTAGCGATAAAGCTGAGACAGTTTTCCACCATCTCCATCATCCAGATATAATCCTTGTAGGCCACATAGATTTCCATCATGGTGAACTCTGGATTATGCGTCCGATCCATGCCCTCATTTCTAAACATTTTCCCAATCTCATAAACCCCATCAAATCCACCTACTATCAACTTCTTCAAGTACAATTCATTCGCTATACGCATATACAGTTCCATGTCGAGCGTATTGTGGTGCGTTGCGAATGGTCGCGCCGAAGCCCCACCATGTATAGGTTGTAGGATAGGTGTCTCTACTTCCATCCAACCATGGCTATCAAAAAAAGTACGCATCGCGCGAATCAGTTTGTTCCGCTTTATGAAAACAGATTTGACATCATTGTTTACAACGAGATCAACATATCGCTGTCTATATCTCAATTCTGGATCCGTAAACTCATCATACTTATTTCCTTGCTTATCAACTTTTACGATGGGCAGATTACGAAGTGACTTGCTTAAAAATTGGAGCGACTTTACTTTTATGGAAACCTCGCCCGTTTGGGTAGAGAACAGTTCTCCTTTGACACCTATAAAATCTCCAATGTGCAATTGCTTCACTATACTGTCATGCAATGCTATGGTCTCCTCTCCTTCACCAATAGCCCCCTTTTTCATGTACAGCTGGATACGCCCGTGCGCATCTTGCAATTTTGCAAAAGGTCCTCTCTGCCCCATAAATCTACCTCCTATGGAGACCATTCCACTTTCTGCAAATTCACTTACCCCTTTCACTCTAGCAGCAGCCAATAGATCTTCTAACGACTCTATTTCATTTCCGTCTGACAAAGATATTTTATCATTCAAAGAGAAATTTGCAAAAGCTTCGTCAGCACTAAGATTGGCCGCTTTAAATTTATTTTTCAACACCAACTCCATCAATTCAGGGCCTTTATCTAGTCCCACACTTGTGATACTACCTAAGTATTTTGACAGTGCCTGTTTATAGTCCGCAGTAGTATAATCCGTTGTTTTAAAGTCCACTTCAAATCTAGCCGCTGGATAGGGATTTACACCCATTTCTTCCAATTGCTCCATGGATTGTCGTCGTACTACTTCTTGCTCACTGAGTTGCATATTGAGATATTTTGTAAAGTAAGCGGCTCGTTATCGAACCGTACTCGAATTATTGAACCGCAAAATTATCAAATGATGCTAAATTATTGTCTTTTATAGAGAAGAATGCTTCGGTAATTTTTTAAAAACCTTAAATCACATAATACATATCATCTGATTATTAGCACTTTATGCAATACTGACTGATTGAAAAATATTGGTAATCAGTGATTTAACGTTTAATAACCGACTCATTGTGAGAATTAACTTTCACATAATATCTAGGAACTTGGATTCCATTCTATATATAATTAACTTTGGATAGGGCAAAAGAGGGCCTTAAAATGAATAAACATTAATTGATATATGGGCCTACCCACGCAGAAAAGAGCGTGGGTCGCTATGTTTCGTAGCTCGCTATTCGCTCGGTGCTTTGCACTGGTGCGAAAAAGCACCCCTACTGCACAGCGCTAGTCCAAAAAGAACAAGGGAGTGAACAAGCATTTTTGGTATACTACGTTGATTTTTTTATTAACTGTTTCCGTTAATGCATTTCTCAAGGCGCAGTGTATTGATGAGTCAGTATTAGATGCTCAGATATCTGAGGTTCGCTGTGATGCTAATTCTAATACTTATTGCCCATTCGATGTTATTTCTTATACACTTGCACAAGACATACTACTCCCCCCTAATGCCGCTGTGACTTGGTATAAATCTGCCAACAACAATTTTGAATTAGACACAGACCCAAGTAATATCATTGGCTCATCTACTATTACCACAAATCCTAGTACAGTAGCTCCTTGTGATCCATGTCCGCAATTGTTAGGAATTATGGTAGATGCTTGCTCGGGAGGTGCATTTGGAGAAGAACCTATAAATGAGTTTATGGTTATAGGATCAGGGGGTGGATTTAATACCGCTGACCTTACGATCGATTTTGCACCTTCAAACAATATACCACCTGTCAACAATAGTGATATTACTCCTGGAGGGGATTGTCAGGTGACTAGTCCTACTCAAACATTATTGAACAATTTGGCAAGCAGTGCTAGCTGCACACAGGTTTTTCCTGCAGGTCCCAACACAGACATTCCTGAAGGAGCTATTTATATTGTTTTTACTTCTTGCAATCCAAGTGGAATTTACGACTTTAACGCCCTTTGTGATAATGGCGCCCCAGTGTATGTAAGCCAAAGTACATGTTGTAGATTAGCTGGTGCTTTTTCTAATGGAACGAGCAGTGGAATCCGAACTACAACCATCACTGTCGATTGCCCATCTTGTGTCAATGCAGTTTCTCCTGGTATTACATCGTTCTTGACGCATGACACAGACAATATGATTTTAGAACAAATACCTCCAGGTTTAGGTGGTGGAATTGTATACTATGGAGCAGACGGAGAATTAATATATGCTTCTACAAATTGTGTCGCACCTCCAGTTGAATTAATACCACTTCCACCTTTAACTGCAAATGTAAGTCCTTTCTCCTATACTATTACTCAAGATGATTGTGATTCAGACTGTGTTATTTTTGGAGTACTGACTCCCATCTTTGAAGGATGTACATCAAACGCAATAGCGACAGCACGTGAATTTGTGGTAGCGTGCGAATCACCAGATCTAGGTACTGCAGAAATTTGTATAGGGGAAAGCGTTGATCTGGAAACCCTAATTGACCCTACCTATACAAATGGCCTTTGGATAGATGAAAATGGAAACACTATTACAACTGCTATGCCCAGTAGTGTGGGCGATGAAGAATATACATTCGTTTCTTTTGAGTGTTGTGTTATTCCAAGCACAACTACAATCACAGTTACCGAAGGAGAAACTGTAATGACTGTGATAGATACTACTATCTGTCCAGGGCAGGCGGAAATCAATCTAGATGGATTGATTACAGAAAGCCCAATTCCCTCAGGCGAATGGTCTGGAGACGGAGTGAATGGAAACATTTTTGACCCAGCTAGTTTTCAAAACGAAACCGTTTCTGTTTTTTATACCCCTATGGATTGCGGTCCAATGTCTGAAGTAAGCATCATCATTTCCGAAGCACCTGAAAGAATCATTAGCGCAACCATTTGTGAGAATGAAAACATTGTTCTCAATGGAGAAATATTAACTATTAATCGTGATTCAGTAACTCAAATTATTCCAGCTGCAACGGGATGTGATACCCTGCTTATTTTATTAGTTGACTTTTACGAGCTACCACAATCTATGTTTGTCGACTCCATTTGTATGAATGAAGAAATCATGGTCGGCGATTCTACGTTCAACATGAATAAGCTTTCAGGAGAGGTTGTCTTCACCGATGCTTCTGTCGATGGCTGCGACAGCCTGGTGCAAGTGGACCTATCTATTATAACACCAATTCCATCTAACACGATTATGCAAACTATTTGTCCAGGAGAATCTATAGAGATCGCTGGATCGACATATGACGAAAACCTTTTGAGTGGGACAGAAACAATTAGTGCAGCCAATGGGTGTGATAGTACTATCATCGTCATGCTTACATTAATAGACGATGCAACTAATAATATTGACATTAGTCTTTGTGCAAATCAAGACACCACGATTAACTCTATTACTTACTCTGAAACAAATCTTACTGGTAGAGACACTCTAGTCAATGGAGCTTTTAATGGTTGCGATAGCATTTTAATAGTGACCATAGATATTCTTCCGGAGATTACAGGAGAGACAGTACGCATGGATATTTGTGAAGGATCTGGTGATGAGGTAATTATCGGAACAGAAACTTTTAATGAAGGTAATTTGACTGGAACCGCAATTCTGCAAGCAGTTAACGGTTGTGATTCAATAGTCACTGTAGAACTTACTCTTCTGAATAATATCATAGGACCAGTATTTAAAAATGAAGATTGTGCAGGTTCTGGGTTCAATGTGGAATTCGGAGGCATTACTTTTGATGAAGCTAATCCTACAGGACCGGCGACTATACCATCTGCTGCAGGATGTGATTCTACCTTTATGGTTTCACTTTCCTTCCTCGATGAAGTACAAGGTCCAGCTTTTGAAAATGAAGATTGCGCAGGCTCTGGGTTCAATGTAGAATTTGGAGGGATAACTTTTGACGAAGCTAATCCTACGGGAATGGCTACTATACCATCTGCTGCAGGATGTGATTCTACCTTTATGGTTTCACTTTCCTTCC
>CAYWOZ010000001.1:57706-71645 GCA_964458675.1 uncultured Saprospiraceae bacterium | reverse complement strand
AATCTATAGTTGGAAACGATGCGGCGATTAAAGGACTTTCTCAGAGTCTTAATATTGGGGACAATACGGAGATAGATTTTAGTTAGGGATTATACTTTATAAAATAAGTTTCTTAAAAAAACCCATGAATGTTGGCATTTTTATTATTTTCATTACATTAGCTAAAATGTGATTTGCATTATTGCCAACAGAACTAAGTTAACAAAATACTGTCATTTCTTCTCAACTTGTAAGCTTATCAATCGGTTGGTACTAATTAATAGTCCATTATTTAAACATAGTTGTTGTCTTCAATTAATAGGCAGAATACAACAACTTATATTTTTTAAAAAACTATAAATAAGTTATGACTAACTTAACTAATATGCTATATAATATAGCATATTTTTCGTTTTAACATTTACCTTTTTCAGCTGCCAAGAAGAAAAAACCCGTATAGAAAAAGAGAACAATTTTTCAAAACAAAATGCTTCCTTGACTTCTAGTTTCGAAACAAACTCACACTGTCAAGATATTTTGTGTGCATTAACAGATGTTGAGAATTCAGAGAATCACAAAATAAATATGATTCTTTATCACTATGCAAAAGCAATCAAATCTGTAATTGCTGAGCCCGATTTTCTTGAATTAATAATTACACCTATGTTAGAAGATGCCAACAGCATAGGCACTCCAATTCATCAATTAGCATCTGAAAATCCTATCTTTGCAGAAGCGATTGACAATGCTTTAAGAGTATCTATAGAAAATGAAACTGTATTCCCGCATGGAATAGAGGACTTTGACTCTATTTTAGACATTTCACAGTATTTGGGCAATGCCTTCACATACGGAGATGACCAATATCAACCTGTAGTTTCTTTGTGAAACCACCAGTATTAACTAATTCTAACAATGTAAATATTCTTGTTGGTAAAGAGGGCAACGACTGTGATGACGTTCCAGGTGGGAGTAATAACATCCCTGTATTCATGAGCGAGGATGACATAATGAATTCGGAAGAAATCAATATTTTTGTTGGTGTTGGTGAAATCCTTTCAGACCCTGCTTATATGAACGCCACAAACATTGCAATAGATGACAAAGTTGATTCAAGAAGTATGGAGGTTAATGTAGATTATTTCTCATATCGAATAAAAAAAGGGTTTAGACATGAGAGAAGAGGCAAATCAGAAGTTCGTGGATTAACATATCGTATTTTCCAGAAATGGTGAATCCAAGGTCGATTGCAACTTGGTTCAAGAGGAAAATTAAGAAAAAAGGCATTGATAAATCAAAAACATTTTTTGAAGGTGGATTAGTACACCAAATGAACATGTCTGATTTTGGTAGAAATAGAGAAGTATTCATTGCTGCATGGGAAAATGATTGGTACGCCTCTTCAAAATTAATTTTTAACGAATGTTCTGAATGGGTCACACACAGTGTTACAACTAAAAGAGACTATTCGAATGACTATTATTTTTTTTTGAATGCAATGATTGGAACAATTGGTTTTCTTCTGAAGGTTCTACCCAAGTTTTCAATAATGAAAGGTGTACCTTTTCGTTAGGAAGAACACAATAATTGATTTAGGGAGTGTTGATATCTGCCTATCTCCCTTACTTAATCTTAAATTAAAATTATTATGTTTAAGGAACACTTGATCTTGGTATTGCTTTTTTTGTTGAGCACTAATATTATTTACACACAATATTCACTTGATTTTATTTGGGGCACTAGAATACATACAGATCGTATGGAAGATTTGAATACTGCTGGTCCTTCGAAAACACTCACCTCGTTACTTGTAGGTCTCAACCTGAAACATGAAAAAACGCCCATCACTCTTAGCTATCAGAAAAGCTATATTCAATCTTTCACAAACTTCGCCCCTGGCTTTATGACTGTTCAACAATTTGGAGCTATATTAGAAACTTGGGAAGAAGATCAAATTCACATTTATTATAATTTGAAAAAATATAGGATTGGGATTGGGCATTACTGGAGAAAAAGAGAGAACGAAGGCAGCTTTGCTGGATTTGGTAATCCATTCTTGCGCCGTAAGGGTGTACAGCTATCCTTTTCAATTCCAACGAAATGGATTGAAATCGAACTTCGGTCAAAAATTCAATATGATCCAAGTTTTTCTGCTATTTTTGGTAGCGCACACTATGCATTGTTGTTTACTCAAAGAATAGGCAAAAAAAATACGACAGATTCATATTCCTCGTTCGATTTTTTGACGATTAATGGCATAGTAGGAATAAGAGCTTTTCCTATTAACATAGAGTTGTTACCTGGAGAAACGCTTAATAAACCCTTTGGATTTGCACCGACTCTTGGTCTGGAATTTTTATTTAAAAAATTCAACCTTTCTCTAAATTTAGAAAAAGATTGGTGGAATAGCTTTAATGGAGGAAGCACAGTAAGACCTGTAAAAGGGCTAGTTTACAATTCATTCATTGGAATTAAGTACCATCAAATGCTGAAAAATGGAAGGCATCTTAGATATGGAATTGGTGGAAGTTGGATTGAAGATGATGAAAACAAAATCAAAAATATCACCCTTACCCCAACTCCTGAACAACAAAAACTTGGGAATTTCCAAGTAAAAGGTATTGGATTGACTTTATCATATGAAGTATTAAAAAATATTGATCTAGAATTAAAAACTACCTTGCCCTTTCTCGGAGAGAAAATATTCGAAAATAGATCAAGAACGTCGATTGGTTTGTTGTATAGATATAATCCTAAGGACTAAAATAGAAATTTGCTTGCTGAAAAACTTATACAAAAAGGTGTCAATTTTATTTTTCCATTAAAACAAACAATAGGACGTTAAAAAAAAAAATGGCAGGCCCCGAATAGGGCTTGCCATTTTTTTTGATTGTCCTTGTATTAGCTACTTTCTAAAGAATCTTCAAATCCCCTTCAGAAATATGTATCGTCTTCAACTCTGTAACGCGTTCTCCGATATCTGCAGAACCATTCTCCAACTTCAATACTCCTCTTGGACATACAGCAGAACAAACTCCACAGCCTACACAAGAAGAACGCACAATGTTTTGTCCTCTTTGCGCATAAGCACGAACATCAATCCCCATCTCACAGTAAGTAGAACAATTACCACAAGAGATACACTGACCTCCGTTGGTCGTAATTCTAAATCTAGATTTGAACCTCTGAACCAAGCCCAAAAGACCTGCTAGCGGACAGCCAAATCTACACCACACTCTATTACCCATCAATGGGTAAAAACCAGTACCAACTACTCCAGAGAACATCGCTCCTATCATGAATCCGTACCATGACTTTAATTGTCCAGCCGTGAATATTCCAAAGTTTTCAACACCCGCAAAACGATGTATAAGCACAGCTACAGTCATCAGACATGCAAAAGCCAATACTCCATGAATCACGTAACGCTCTATCTTCCAAGCACGCATACTCTTATCAGACAATTGTCTATATGGATCTCCTAAAGTCTCTGCAAGTCCACCACATCCACATACCCAAGAACAATACCATCGCTTACCAAATACATATGTAAATACGGGTACCACGATTACAGTCAAAGCTATTCCCCATAGCAACATCACTGTTCCTACGCTGGTACTCAAACCTCCAAGCGCTATTTCAGAACCTTGACCAGCAAGAGCGCCTATAGAATCTTTGGTATAAAAATCATAATCCAGCGGCCATGCATTTTTCAAATCCATGTAAGGCTGATTTAATCTAACCAGTATCTCTGGAATCAAAAAAGCAAAACCTAATTGAAAGAATAATACAGAGCAGGTTCGCACCAACTGGTACTTATTGTGTCTGTACTTAATCATCATTCGTACACCCATCACGACCATAACCACGCAGTACAAAAATCCATACAAGAACCAGTGCGACGCAGTACCTCCAGGTCCTTTTATAGCCTCCGCTATAGGATCCAGCATCAGCGTCCAGTTCGTCACGTAATGTGGATAGAAATATAAGAATACATAAAAGCTAATCAGGTACACCCCAAAGGCAATCCCTAACCAACCAGATGCATTTACAGATGCACTTCTAGCGCGAACGCCATTGTAGCTCTTTTCGCTTTTCCATACCCAAAACAAAATCAACGCTACTACACCGACAAAGAATATGACCAGTGGAAACTGAAATATGGATTTCCACAAAGCGTATAACATCGCTAAGCCCAGAAAAAGAAGCCGTACATTCCAGCTCACTCCTTTAGTAGAAGCATGCTGATAGATACCATCGTTTTTGATACCAGCTAGCTCTCCCATGTCAGGTAGCATATAGATTAATCCACCCAAAGCACCCAGCATGATACTCAACCAAAATGCCATGTTCGGATTACCTCCAAAAGGCCCGGCAGTAGAATACTTCGCCAATGGGATAAGGTGTTTTTCCACCTGCCAACCTTGAATCGCTTTGTCTCCCAATTGTTCATTAGCAGCGCTAAACACATCTTTCAGGCCACTAATAAAGCTAATATTAGTGCTATACGTCTTACCCATCACACCCGTAGCATTCGCTGCACTTAACACTGCCGTCTTATGCTCCGGATTGGTTATATGTTCATTGATAAGGTCCCCAGTCAACTGGTGCTGACTGCTAAACATAGCAAAAGTAAAAACACCTAATGCCAAAATAAATATTACTAATCCTATTATTTTTACAATTTTCATCTGATTTCCGCTTATGACTTTAAGAATGAATATACCTGATCTAACAATCCTTTAGAAGTGAGTTTAACACTTCGATTATATTTATTATTGAAAGCTCCTACGATTTGTTTTTCGTAGCTAGAGTAAAATTCTGGGTCGAAGTTGGCTAGTTTAAGGTTTGCCATGACTTCATCTACAGGCGTTTTTTCCTTGAGCCACTTTTCGCAAACCTCATGTCTAAATCTTATACCCATTAGATTGAACCCTAAAATTGCATCTGTATTTTTATCGTAAACTATACGTACACTTTTGCGTCCATCAGAATGCTCCCAGTAGAATGACTCGTGATTTTCAGGTGGATTAGCTAATACGTCTCCATATACCTGATATTCGATGTGGATAAACTTAGCAGAGTTAAACCAAACCCCTGGATCATAAGCCACGGGCTTTCCACAAACATTATATGCCACTGTTTCCCCCATCATACGTCCTGTGTACCAAACCGCTTCTATGGATCGGCGACCTGGTCTTGGCTCAGCTAGTTGAACACAATCGCCTATGGCGTATACATCTTTTTGATTTGTCTCAAGATGATTATTTACTATAATTCCTCGCTCAACTTCTAGTTCTGTTTCCTTCAGCCAGCGAACATTTGGATGCACACCAGCCGTTAAGCCAACATACCCACATTCAATCGTTTCTCCCTTATTTGTTTTAACTGCTTTTGCGGTTCCAGTCCCATCATCGATGATACTATCTAGTTCCGTTTCCAAGCGCAAATCGATATGAGCCTCTTTGATGTGTCTATTGATCATATCAGATTCCTCAGCAGGCAATACATTATTCCAGTAGCTAGACTCTCTTACCAGCATTGTTACTGGTATATTTCGAGAATGAAACATCTCCGCCATCTCTATCCCTATCAATCCGCCCCCTACGATAACTGCCTGCTTGAGTCCTTCACTATACTTCTCCATGTTATCCAAATCCTGCATATGGTATAGACCACCTACCGCATCCAAATCTTGTCCAGGCCATCCAAATTTATTAGATGCCGAACCTAGAGCCAAAATTAGCTTGTCATATTGTAGACTAGAATTGTTATCGAGGGCAAGCGACTTTTCCTTAAAGTTAATCTTGTCCACATGCGCTTGTAGAAGATCGATTCTGTTCTTTTCCCAAAACCAAGGTTCATAAGGCATGACATCTTCCTTTCGCATATGCCCCATATATACGTACATCAAAGCAGTCCTAGAAAAAAAGTGTTTCGTTTCAGAGGAGATTAGGGTAATTTTGTGGTCGCTCTGTTTTCTTATAAATCGAGCTGCAGTGGCTCCACTAATTCCGTTCCCAATTATTACTACATGCATAGTTTTTTAATTATTTTCATTCGAGTAATATTACGCAAAATATGGTTTCTTTGACAACTAATACTAATTTAATTAAACATTTAAAAAACAAAACGCAAGCTTTGCTATAGGGATACAATTTCATTAAATATTGAAGTATTTGGGTGACCCCTAGACCGCGAAAAAACGCTCTAGGTCGGGTCATCCGTTCCTACTTAGCAGCTACATGAGACATTCCGCATAGTCGTAGCTAGTCTTTTCTCGTTCCTCGTCGAGCCTTCACTACTTCTTGCCTCATTAGGTCTCCCATAGCTACTTCGTACCACTTCTACCCCTATCACGGAATAAAGAATAAATAGACACTTATAAGACCAAACTAGTATTTATTTTAGATATGAAAAAAGTAAAGGATTTTTTATTTGTTTCCTAGCCTAGGCAGGATATTCTACAAAGTTTCTAGGAGTCTCGTAAAGCTTTACCCCTACATCTAGGTCCTTGCCCAGTTTTTTGGAAAGAATATCCCAAATAACAAAGCAGATGTTCTCTGCTGTAGGATTCAAGGTTTTAAACTCCTCCGTATCGACATTGAGGTTTTTATGATCAAATCTATCTTCCACTTCCTCTTTGATAATGTCTTTCAGCAATTTCAGGTCTATTAACATCCCCGTTTCAGGATCTACCTCGCCTGTCACCCGCACTTCCAGCTCGTAGTTATGTCCATGAAAATTATGGGAATTACATAGCCCAAATACGTTTTTATTTTTTTCTTCAGACCAGGTAGCAACATGCAGCCTGTGGGCAGCATTAAAATGGGCTTTTCGAAAGACAGATATTCTCATAATAGTAACTTTATCAGCTAATTAGCAGTACAAATTAATAAACATAGAAAGCCAGCATTTGTTGTTTGGTTTTATTTGTGTAATTTTAGGAAAATGACTCGTTTAACGCAAAGATTGTATAAAATATTAAGATAATTGATAAGATAAAGGAGCTGAAACACTCCTTAAGCAGTTTTAAGAAGAAAAGCCCCAGTTTATAGCAGATTTCTTTAGAATTGCAATATAAATATTCTGATTGTATAGCACTTTTGTTGAACTATATCAGTACCAGAACAACAAGAAAAACAACACCAATAGGCGACAAGGCTATTATTTTGGTGCATAAATTGAGCCGATAGATTTCATAGAAACCCTTTCGGAGCTATATAGAGTAGATAAACTAAGCTTAGATTAGTCTATCTGTTTATCCAGAAGCTATCAAGAGCCAATATTTCTTACGTTTTCATTGCCAATACAAGTCATTTTATATTTTAGGATTGAGTAGGTTTCTACTCCAAATAAATGACAATTGTATACCAGAGATATCATTCATACTAATGATGCGGTTGCAAACCTCTTTCAACTGATTGATGTGGGTAGATTCCCTCATGCCTTGTTGCTAAAGGGTAGTCTCGGATCCGGCAAACTAATTATCGCAAGAGCCTTAGCGCAGTATTTGGTATGCGAAAATAAGCAAGACAATGAATCATGTGGCACTTGTCAGCATTGTCATAAATCCTTAAAGTCCATTCACCCCGACATACATTTTAGTTTTCCAATTTCGGGAGCAAAAGTTACCTGCAATGATTTCATGAATGATTTCAGAGACTTTATGCTAGAAAATCCATACGCCTCCGGTAGTGATTGGATTATGCGAATGGGTGAAGGCAAGAAGAAGGGTAATATGACTGCTGCGGAATGTAATCGTCTTTCTCACATCGTCCACCTAAAGCCTTACGAATCAGACAAAAAGGTAGTCATCATTTGGCTTCCAGAATTTTTGGGTAAAGAAGGAAATAGATTATTGAAGATGATAGAAGAACCACCACCGGAGACTTTCTACATTTTTGTAACTGATCAAGTAGATATGATTCTTGGGACTATTTTGTCTAGATGTCAGATAGTCAATATCCCACCTATTCCTACTCAAAAAACAGCTGACTTGATTTCAGAAAAATTTTCTTTAGATGCCACTGATGCTTTGACCATAGCCAATCTAAGTGAAGGAAATATTAATGAAGCCTTCACCTTGAGTCAGCATGGGGAAAATAAGTTTTCGCCCATTTGGATGCAGCTCTTCAGAGCTACCTATCAAGGACATACTGCCTCGATCGTAAAGGCGGTAAATGATATCAATGAACTCACGAAGGAAGAGATAAAAACCTTTTTTCAATATTGCACTCATTTTCTGCGACAGTGTTTGCTGCTCAGATATTTACCACTCGACCAAATAGCACTGCCTCCAAATGAGGTTGAGCTAGCTCAGAAGGTTATTGCTGTGGTGAATGATGGTGCAATTCATAAAATAACATCGATGTTAGATGAAGCGAGCTATCATCTAGATCGAAATGCAAATATGAAATTGTCTTTGCTCAATTTTGCAATCAAGACAAATAAAGCTCTAAAACAAGATGCCGTAATGGCTTAACTCATAAATAATAGATAAGATGGGATGCGCAAGTTGCTCAAATAATGATGGAACTCCAGGAGGATGCAAAAGTAAAGGACATTGTGCCTCAGGAGGTTGTAATAAAATGAATACCTACGACTGGTTGACCTTAACGGATATCGTCGATGTAGATAACTATAAATATGTAGAAGTAAGTTTCAAAAATGGGAATCGTAAAGCCTTCTTAAAAAACCCTAGTTCTTCAAGAGCTATTACAGGGGATCCAGTAGTGGTAGAATCTGAAACAGGATATGATGTAGGAAGCATTACGCTTTCAGGAGATCTGGTTAGACTCCAAATGAAGAAAAAGAAAGTAAGAGAATCATCTGTTACCAAATCTGTAATCCGTAAAGCCAACGAGCGAGATCTTGAAAAGCTAATGGTAGCGCGTGACCGAGAAAACAAAACGATGATTCGAGCTAGAGAATTAGCCCGTAATCTTGACCTCAACATGAAGGTGGGCGAAGTAGAATTTCAAGGAGATAATAGGAAAGCAATTTTCTACTATATAGCTGAAGGCAGAGTTGATTTTAGAGAATTGATTAGACACTACGCTAGAGAATTCAAAATAAAAGTAGAAATGCGCCAGATTGGAGCAAGACAAGAATCTGCTCTTATCGGTGGACTTGGATCTTGTGGTAGAGAACTATGCTGCTCTACTTGGCTTACAGACTTTAAGACTGTTTCTACTACTGCGGCTAGATATCAAAACTTAGCAATCAATCAGGCTAAGCTTTCTGGACAATGCGGTAGACTAAAATGCTGCCTTAATTTTGAGCTAGATACCTACATGGAAGCTATTGAAGCCTTTCCAAAGAGAGCGGATAGTATATACACTGAGCGTGGGAAAGCAGTCCTAATCAAAACGGATATTTTTAAAGGCTTAATGTATTACACGTATATAGTAGACGGTAAGAGAGGTAAGTTTTATGCCTTACCTGTTAAAAGAGTGAAGGAAATCATCGCCATGAATAAGAATAAAGAAAAGCCATTGGATTTGATGAGCATGGAAGACTACATGGCGATTGAAGAGGCTAACAAAAATGACTATGAAAGCGTAAATGAAGTAATAGAATTGCCAGCAGAAGAAAGAAAGAAAAAACGCAATAACAGAAGAAAGAAAGGAAGAAACAATAAATCCAGAAGCGGTAATAGCAATAATAGACAAGGAGGAGGAGATAATAAGAAAGGGAGAAGTAATAAGAGTGGTGGAAACAAGCCGAAAGGCAAAGGCTCCAATGCGAATAGTAATAATAAACAAGGGGACAATAAGAATCAAGGTAATCGTCCACCTAAAAAGAAAAGAAACTTTAAGCGCAAGCCAAAATCCGGAGCACCACCAAAAAAGGATTAATAAAAAAAATAGTGAACTCTAATAAATTAAAGATATAGTATGCAATACGATTTGACAGTCATAGGTTCTGGCCCTGGCGGATATGTAGCCGCCATTCGTGCCAGTCAACTAGGATTAAAAACCGCTATAATAGAAAAATATGACACTCTTGGAGGAACATGCCTGAATGTTGGATGTATTCCATCAAAGGCATTATTAGATTCTTCTGAGCATTACCATAATGCAAAAGAATCCTTTTCCACTCATGGAATCGAGCTTAAAAATCTTAGCGTAAATATGAAGCAAATGATTGCGCGCAAGGATGAGGTGGTAAGTACCACTTGTAAGGGAGTCGAATTCTTGATGAAGAAAAACAAGATTGATGTTTTTCACGGTCATGGATCATTTGTGGATAAGAACACCATTTCCATTAAGCCAACAAAAGGTAAAGCTAAAAGTATTACTACAAAGAATACGATTATTGCGACGGGTTCAAAACCAATCACTCCTGCTTCATTCAACTATGATAAGAAAAGAGTTATTACTTCTACAGAGGCACTCAACATAGACAAGGTTCCTAAAAGTATGGTCATCATAGGTGGAGGCGTTATTGGTCTTGAGCTAGGCTCTGTGTACGCCCGTCTAGGTACTCAAATTGAAGTTATAGAATATGCGGATCGTATTATAGCTGGTATGGACAAAGATTGCAGTAAGGAACTTATGAGAGCATTAAAGAAGCTAGGCGTTAAGTTCTACCTGAAGCATATGGTTACAAATGTAAAAGGTACTACTAAAGGAGCTAGCGTTACCTTCAAGAAGCGTGACACGGAAGATGAGCAAAGCATAAAAGCAGACTATTGCTTAATAGCTACAGGACGGAGAGCATACACTGATGGTTTAGGATTAGATAAAGTCGGAATCGCTACTGATGACCGAGGTAAGGTTACCGTTTCAGACAAGCTAGAAACGAATGTACCTGGCATCTTCGCTATAGGTGATGTAGTCGCAGGCGCCATGCTTGCACATAAAGCGGAAGAAGAAGGAACCTTTGTGGTAGAACATATCTCTGGCCAGCATCCACACATCAATTACAATCTCATTCCAGGTGTAGTCTACACTTGGCCGGAAGTAGCCGATGTAGGTCGTACGGAGCAGCAATTAAAAGATGATGGGGTAAACTATAAGGTAGGGAAATTTCCATTTAAAGCACTAGGTCGTGCTCGAGCAAGTATGGACACTGACGGAATGGTAAAGATTTTAGCGGATGCTGAAACGGATGAAGTACTTGGAGTGCATATGGTAGGGCCTCGAGTAGCTGATATCATTGCAGAGGCTGTAGCTATAATGGAATATCGAGGCTCAGCTGAAGACATCGTTCGCATGAGTCATGCGCATCCAACCTATACCGAAGCGGTAAGAGAAGCAGCGATGGATGCAACTGGAAAACGTTCGATCCATATATAAAGGGAAAAAGATCCAGATGTTTAATACGAGAAGGGAATAGTCAAAATTGACTGTTCCCTTTTTTTCTATACAATTAGGAATATTCAGAGGTAATCTATTTGTTTGGTTACGCAAGGTTTAAGAATATTTTCAAGAATCCAATTATAGATCGAAATCTTAAAAATGGTGTTTTTCTAGAATGTAATTTGTCATGATTTTCGAATGAAAAATCACGCCAAATTGAATCTAAGCAAATTGATTTTACCCATCGCTAACGCACTGAGCTATTAACATTTGGTACCGCTGGCGCCACTTCTAATACTGGTGAATTTGCCCAATTAAAATAATTGTCTTTTTGGACTAGCCTGTGCAGGGGTGACGATACCGATAGAAATCGGTAGAGGAAATGCGAAGCACCGAGACGAATGTCGAGTCCCGAAACATAGCGACCCATACATTTTCTATAGCATTTTCCGCTATAGAAATGTATGGGTAGGCCCCAAATCACAAAAGCACCTCTGAACGAACAGAAGTGCCTTTGAAATATTCTTATTTGAAAGCAGTCTATGCTTTTCCTGCCTCTAAGGCATTTTTCATAGTGATACCAATCTCTGCCGGAGAATTCACTACGTGTATACCGCATTCATTCATAATCTTCATCTTTGCTTCCGCAGTGTCTTCAGCCCCACCAATAATGGCTCCTGCGTGTCCCATAGTACGTCCTGCAGGTGCAGTCTGTCCAGCGATAAATCCAACCACTGGCTTAGTTGCATTTTTCTTTACCCAACGGGATGCATCTGCTTCCATACTTCCACCAATCTCACCAATCATGATGATACCATCTGTATCTGGATCTTCCATCAATAATCTAACTGCGTCCAAAGTAGTTGTACCTACTATTGGATCTCCACCAATACCTATACAAGTAGACTGACCCATACCTGCTTTGGTTACTTGGTCAACAGCCTCATAAGTAAGTGTTCCTGATCTAGAAACAATTCCAATACGGCCTGGATTGTGAATAAAGCCAGGCATGATACCCACCTTCGCTTCACCTGGTGTCATTACACCTGGGCAGTTAGGCCCTATCAATCTGCAAGCTGGTTTATTATTTAGGTAAGCTTTGACCTTAACCATATCTTGAACTGGAATACCCTCTGTAATGCAAATGATTACTTTAATACCCGCATCTGCAGCTTCCATAATAGCATCTCCAGCAAATCTCGGAGGTACAAATATAATAGATGTATCTGCTTTTGCTTTATCTACTGCTTCCTGAACGGTATTAAAAACAGGCTTATCAAGATGAGTCTGCCCCCCTTTGCCAGGTGTCACACCGCCTACGATGTTGGTACCGTATTCAATCATCTGACCTGCATGGAAAGATCCTTCCTTTCCGGTAAAGCCTTGTACAATGATATTCGAATTCTTATTAACTAGAACTGACATAATTATTTTTTATCAATGATGAATACATCTTCACCATCCTTTTTCATGTAATATTTTTCTCGGGCAAACTTTTCTTTATCTTCTCTTAATGCTTCAAGTGCATTAGTAGTTTGCGTTATTTTTTGATTTAGCTGAATCTTTTCTTGATCTAGGGCAACAAGCTTATTCTTCAATCTCATTTGAGTTCCTAAATCGTTTCCATCAAAAAAGACCATCCAAGTTACAAAAGCAATCAGTATCAAAAAGTACCAGCTTTTGAATGGGCTAAGCCAAGAGCGATTAGAATCAGAGAAGTTCATCGTATTATTTTTTCAAATATATGAAATCGCTTTCTAAAATAAGATTGATTTACCATTAAACACTGCTTGTTCACCTAATTCCTCTTCAATTCGGAGCAATCTGTTGTATTTTGCTACCCTATCAGACCTAGAGGCACTTCCTGTTTTAATCTGACCTGTATTTAAAGCTACTGCCAAATCAGCAATCGTAGTATCTTCTGTCTCTCCTGATCTGTGACTAATCACAGAAGTATAGCCATTGCGCGTAGCAAGGTTTACAGCATCAATAGTCTCCGTTAATGAGCCTATTTGATTCACTTTAACGAGAATGGAGTTAGCGGAGCCTTCATCAATTCCTCTTTGAAGTCTTACCGTATTCGTTACAAAAAGGTCATCTCCTACTAATTGTGTTGTCTTACCAATAGAATCATTTAAATTCTTCCACCCTTTCCAGTCATCTTCGTCAAGTCCATCTTCAATAGAAAAGATAGGATATTTTTTAGCCCACTTGGTCCAATATGCAACCATTTCATCGGAGCTCAATTTTCTACCATCAGACTTATGGAAATGATATTTCTTAGATTTTGAGTCGTAGAATTCCGAAGCCGCAGCATCCATTGCGATGAATACATCATCCCCTGGCTTGTATCCTGCTTTTTCGATTGATTTCAATACAATCTCTATCGCTTCTTCATTTGATTTTATATTTGGAGCAAATCCTCCTTCATCCCCAACATTTGTGGAGTAGTTTTTACTTTTAAGAACCGCCTTCAAATGGTGAAATATTTCTACTCCCATTCTCAAACTTTCACCGAAAGTATCCGCACCTACGGGTACAATCATGAATTCTTGAAAGTCTATACTATTATCTGCGTGTGATCCACCGTTAAGTATATTCATCATCGGTACTGGGAGCGTATTGGCTCCTACTCCACCAATATATCTATACAA
>CAYWOZ010000001.1:0-57606 GCA_964458675.1 uncultured Saprospiraceae bacterium | reverse complement strand
GAATCTAAAATTTCACGAGCAGAAACATCAATAATATATGGCATATGGCTTTTTATTTTGCAATAGCTTCGGCTATCATTAAGTTTTTAAATTCTGCGAATAAATATCTAGCATCATGTGGTCCAGGAGAAGCTTCAGGATGATATTGTACAGAAAAGGCTTTCTTACTCTTCACCTTTATCCCTTCTACTGTTTCATCATTAAGATTCACGTGTGTTATTTCAATATCTGGATTTGACTTGATAGATTCTGCCTTAACTCCGAAGCCATGGTTTTGGCTCGTGATTTCGCATCTACCGGAAATCAAGTTTTTAACAGGATGGTTGAGCCCCCTATGTCCATGCTTCATTTTATAAGTAGAAAGCCCCATTGCTAATGCCAGAATCTGATGTCCTAAACAAATACCAAATAATGGCATATCTTGATTAAGGGCTTTTTTAGCCAAATCAATTGCGTAATCCATAGCAGCAGGATCGCCAGGGCCGTTTGAAAGAAAGATTCCATCTGGATTCCATTTCTTTACTTCCTCGAAAGGTGTATTCCCGGGGAACACTTTCAAATAAAATCCTTCGTCCACCATGCATTGTAGTATACTTTTCTTAACCCCAAAATCCATCACTGCTACCTTTACTTCTTTATGCGGGTCACCAAAAAAGTACGACGCTTTTGTAGAAACCTGTGAAGCTAACTCAAGACCATCCATATTGGGGACTTCTTTTAGTTTCTTCTTTAGCTCATCTACGTCTAGAATCTCTGATGAAATAATAGCATTCATAGCACCTTCTGTTCTGATTTTCTTAACTATCGATCTGGTATCCAAATCGTAGATCGCAACTGTCTTATTTAATTCAAAATACTCCTGAATAGAAGAATCCGCTAAAGGTCGAGAGAATCTATCATTAAATGATCTACAAACTAGGCCGTTTATTTTAACATCCTCTGATTGGGCTTCAGCATTCTTAATGCCATAGTTGCCAATATGAATATTAGTGGTGACCATTATTTGGCCGTAGTAGGAAGGATCTGTAAAGATTTCTTGGTATCCAGTCATTCCAGTATTAAAGCATATTTCACCTGTAGCAGTTCCTTTAATACCAGCGGCCTTTCCATGAAATACTGTACCGTCATCTAGCAATAAGATTGCTTTTTCCATCAAAAAAGATTTTGCTTATTAATTGGCCACAAAGATAACCAAGTATTGCGATATAAATAAAAAAGGCAATACCTAATGATAGATATTGCCTTTGTTATTTTATACTTTAAAAGTTTACTCTTCTTCAGAACCAGCAGCTTTGTCAGTTGCCTTTTCCACTTCCTCATTAAACGATTCTTTAGCAGTTGCTGCTGTCGCTGCGGCTGCAGTTGTAGCCGTGGCTCCAGATTTCTTACCTCTTCTGGTTCTCTTCTTTTTACCAGTAGATGCTTCTCCTTTAGAAGTACCTCCTGTATAGATGCTATTGAAATCAACAAATTCGATGATAGCCATTTCTGCACTATCACTCATTCTGAAACCAGTCTTAATAATTCTTAAATATCCACCTGGTCTACTAGCAACAGCATCAGAAATAGTTGAAAAAATTTCAGCTACTGCACCTTTGTTTCCTAAGTAACTAAACACAACTCTTCTATTGTGCGTAGAGTTAGTCTTACCCTTTGTGATTAGCGGCTCAATATACACTCTTAGTGCTTTTGCCTTTGCCAATGTTGTCTTAATCCTTTTGTGCTTTACTAAAGCAATAGAAAGGTTTCTCAACAACGCTTTACGATGTCCTGTCTTTCTACCTAAGTGATTTACTTTTTTGCCGTGTCTCATTTAACAGGGTTTTTTCTTTTAAAAATTATTATCCTCGCAGCATGGAATATCACATAACTGCATATATTTAATAAAGCTCTTATTAAGCTTTTTTAATCTTCGTCTAACTTATACTTCGAAAGATCCATCCCGAAGGTTAAGCCTTTATTTTGAAGTAAGTCTTCTATCTCTACTAATGACTTCTTACCGAAGTTTCTAAACTTCAATAATTCATATGTATCAAACCTAACTACTTCACCAAGAGAGTTAATCTTAGCTGCTTTCAAACAGTTGTAAGCTCTTACAGATAAGTCAAGATCTTCAAGAGAAGTCTTTAATAACTTTCTCATGTGTAAGATATGCTCATCAACGATATTATCTTCACGATCTTTTTCACTATCGAAGGTGATGTTTTCATCCGTAATCAACATTAAGTGCTGAATCAAGATACGAGAAGCTTCTTTTACTGCCTCTTCAGGGTGTATAGTACCATCAGTAGTAACATCAAGAGTAAGCTTTTCATAATCCGTTCTTTGTCCTACTCTGGTATTTGACACCTTGTAAGCAACATTTTTGATCGGAGTATATATTGCATCGATTGGAATAACACCAATAGGTGCGTCTTTTGGCAAGTTTTCACCTGCTGGTTTGTATCCGCGTCCTTTTGAAATCGTAAATTCTATTTCAAGATTTACTGAAGGTTCCATTTTACAAATCAACATATCAGGGTTCATTACCTTGAATACGTTTGTATGTTCTTCTATATCTCCTGCTCTAAACTCTTCCTTTCCAGATATAGTAAGGTATATTTTTTCACTGTTGATTTCTTCTTCTTGAATCAACTGCTTTAGTCTAACTTGCTTAAGATTCAAAACAATATCAACTACATCTTCCACAACACCTTTTATAGTTGAGAATTCGTGATTAACACCTGCAATTCTCACAGCTGAAATAGCGAATCCTTCTAGAGAAGAAAGTAAAACTCTTCTAATTGAGTTTCCTATTGTTTGCCCAAATCCTGGCTCTAATGGTTTAAATTCGAATTGTCCTTCAAAATCAGTAGCCTTCTGAAGAATAATTTTTTCTGGTTGTTGAAAATTTAAAATACTCATGTTGTCTTTTTAATGAGGATTTAAAAAAGGCTAAAATTTATATCTTACTTGGAATATAGTTCAACTATTAGCTGCTCGTTGATCTTTTCAGGTATTATATCTCTTTCTGGGTATTCGATGAACTTACCTTCCATTTTATCAGAGTTAAACTCTAACCAAGAAAATTTCTTCACCTCAGCTGCAGCTGTAGCAACATGCTGTAGTATAACTTCAATGTTCTGAGATTTACCTCTTACAGAGATAACATCACCTGGCTTCAACTGAGCTGATGGAATATTATTCAATACTCCATTCACTACAATGTGTCTATGTGAAACCAATTGGCGAGCTGCTCTTCTAGTTGGAGCAATTCCCATTCTGAAAACAGCGTTATCTAATCTAGCTTCTAGCAACTGAAGTAAAACCTCACCTGTAACACCTTTTTTACCAGATGCTTTTTCAAATAAGTTTCTAAATTGCTTTTCTAAAACACCATAGGTGTATTTAGCTTTTTGCTTTTCCTTAAGCTGATTAGCATAGTCAGACTTCTGCTTTCTACGGCCACCACCATGTTGACCTGGAGGTGTCTTTCTTCTTTCAAAAGCTCTGTCAAATCCGAAGATCGCTTCTCCTAGTGCTCTTGCTTTCTTAGTTCTTGGTCCAGTATACCTTGCCATAATATTATTTATTAAACGCGTCTTCTTTTAGGAGGTCTGCAGCCATTATGAGGAATTGGCGTAACATCCTTAATTTTAGTAACTTTTATACCAGCAACATCAATAGCTCTAATAGCTGCCTCTCTTCCTGCACCGGGTCCCTTCACAAATACCTCTGCAGTTCTCATTCCTGCCGCAGCAGCAACACCAGCGGCATCAGCTGCAGCAATTTGCGCTGCATAAGGTGTATTCTTTTTAGACCCTCTAAATCCAGCTTTACCAGCTGAAGCCCAAGAAATAACCTGACCACTCTTGTTAGTAAGAGAAATGATGATGTTATTAAAACTAGCTTGAATAAAGATTAGACCTTCCGGATCAACCTTTACCGTACGTTTTTTTACTTTTTTATTTTTAGCCATATCTGATGATATAAAAAGTGATATCTATTTAATTCTTATTTAGTTGCCTTCTTCTTGTTAGCAACTGTCTTTCTCTTTCCTTTTCTAGTACGAGCGTTTGTTTTCGTACGTTGACCGCGTAAAGGTAATCCTCTACGATGTCTAAGGCCACGATAACATCCGATGTCCATCAAACGCTTTATATTCAATTGAACCTCAGATCTTAGTTGACCTTCAACCCGGTAATCATTTTGAATAATACCAGATATTGCTTTGATATTTTCATCATTCCAATCAGATACCTTTGTGTGCTTATCGATACTAGCTTTGTCTAATATCTCTAATGCTCTTGAAGGACCAATCCCGAAAATATAAGTCAATCCAATTATTCCTCTTTTATTTCTTGGTAAATCTACACCAGCTATTCGTGCCATATTCTAATAATTTTTACCCTTGACGTTGTTTAAACCTAGGATTCTTCTTGTTGATAACATAAAGCTTACCTTTTCTACGAACAATCTTACAGTCTGTAGATCTCTTTTTAATAGAAGCTCTTACTTTCATAATAAATCAATTTAATGACTTGTAAATTATTTATATCTATAGTTTATACGACCTCTTGAAAGATCATATGGTGAAATTTCCACAGCAACCTTATCTCCAGGTAGAATTCTAATGTAGTGCATTCTCATTTTACCTGAAATAGTTGCTACTATTTCATGACCATTTTCTAACCTTACTCTGAACATAGCATTGGAGAGCGCTTCTTCAATGATACCGTCTTGTTTTATTAGGTCTTGTTTAGCCATAAATTGAATTTCGGAGTGCAAAGATACAAATTTTATCTTATAATGCACAGCTTTTGTTGCGTTAAACGTTAGCCAATTCTGCCGTTCGAATCGCTATTTCGTTTACATTTGAATTTTTCTTTATTTCCGCTTCTATAAGCGTATGATCACTCAAAATGAGTGCTTTTTCCTTTTTTACACAGATTGTATGCTCATAATGAGCTGCTAGTGTACCATCCTTACTCGCAATAGTCCATCCATCATCCAACTGCTTTACCTCTTTCTTGCCTCTATTTACCATGGGTTCTATAGCGATTACTAAACCTTCCTTTAATTTTGACCCTCTACCTCTTTTACCGTAATTGGGCACTTCTGGCGCTTCGTGCAGTGATCTACCGATTCCGTGTCCAACTAACTCTCTAACTACACCGTAGTTGTACGTCTTTTCACAGTAATTTTGGACAGCATATCCTATATCTCCAATTCTTTGACCCGCGGTAGCCGCAGCGATTCCTTTGTATAATGATGTATTGGTCACCTCAAGAAGCTGAAGTGTCTCAGGACTAATTTCACCCAGTGCGAATGTATAGGCAGAGTCCCCAAAGAATTCATTCATATAAGTCCCACAATCAATGGAGACTATATCACCATCTTTAAATTCCTCCGAGGTTGGGATACCGTGGACTACTTGCTCATTTTTTGAAATACATAACGTGGCTGGAAAACCCCTATAGCCTTTGAATGCTGGTAAAGCTTGATGGTCTTTAATTAGTTCTTCTGCAACACGATCCAGTTCCGCGCCAGAAATACCTGGTCTTATTATTGAAGCAACTTGGGCAAGTGCTTTACAAACCAATAAGCAACTCTGCCTTATTAACTCAACTTCCTCATCTGTTTTGTAATAGACCATTATTATATGGATAAGATTATAATGAATTTACAACCCAGAATACTGAATACAAGTTGATTGGTACTGAATTTACATTCCAGCACCGATACCTTGCATACGGCTTCTACCTTGTAGTTTACCTGATTTCACTAAACCATCATACTTCCTCATTAAAAGATAACTTTCAATTTGCTGTAATGTATCTAAAACAACAGCAACTAAGATAAGTAAAGATGTTCCTCCGAAGAATAAAGCTAAAGATAGATTTACCCCGAAAACTTTATTTATTATAGCCGGTAGTATTGATATAAGTCCAAGAAAAATTGAACCTGGAAGTGTAATTCTAGTGGTCACATTATCAATAAAGTCAGCTGTACTCTTACCTGGCTTTATACCTGGAATGAATGCATTCTGTCTTTTAAGATATTCAGCATATTGCTGGGGGTTTACCAAAAGCGCTGTATACACATAAGTAAAGACAACTACTAACAAGAAGTAAACTATATTGTAAGGACCTGAAGTGATATCATTGAATATAGAAGCTATGCTTCCAGCCGCTGGAGCAGCGCCATCAGAAGAAAAGTAAGTGGCAATTGTTCCTGGTAAAAACATCAATGCTTGAGCAAAGATGATTGGCATTACACCTGCAGCGTTCACTTTAACTGGTATATAATCTCTGTTTCCGGCAACTGGCATTTCTGTATTGCTTCTTCCAACTATTCTCTTCGCAAATTGGATAGGTATTTTTCTTACTCCTTGCACTATCAATACGGTCGCCAGAGTAACTGCGAAAAGCGCAGCTAATATGATCAAAAACATAAATGGATTTGACTGCTTAGTCATTTCTCCAATAAATGCCGCAGGTAAAGTTGCGATTATACCTATTGTAATCAATAAAGAAACACCGTTTCCAATACCTTTATCCGTAATCTTTTCACCTAACCACATGGCAAAGATAGTACCAGCACACAAGATGATAATGTTAGCTAACCAGAAAATAGATGTTGGAACGTTTGGGTTTATAGCACCAGGGGTTTGAGAAATCATACTTAAGTATCCCGTACCTTGTACAAGGCAAATAAATACGGTCAACATCCTTGTAATTTGAGTAATTTTCTTTCTTCCCGATTCTCCCTCCTTCTGCTGAAGTCTTTGGAAGTAAGGAACTGCAAATCCTAATAATTGAATGATAATCGAAGCCGTGATATAAGGCATGATACCTAATGCAAAAAGAGATGCATTTTTGAAAGCACCACCTGAGAACATATTAATAATACCTAGTAAACTATCTGGAGAGTTAGAGATACTATTCTCCAAAGCACCACGGTTAACTCCAGGAAGTATAATAAAGGAACCTATTCTATAAATTGCTAACATTGCAATTGTAAACAGTATTCTACCCTTCAATTCATCTATACTCCATATGTTTTTTAGAGTAGTTATCAATCTTTTCATCGGTGCAATTTATTCGATTGTAATAGTACTTCCAGATTTTTCGATTAATTCTTTAGCTGAGGCAGAAACAGCATGAGCAGTGATGCTTAGCTTATTCTTTAATTCACCAGTACCTAAGATTTTAATCTTATCTTCTTTATTTACTATTCCATTAGTAACTAAAAACTCAATATCAATATTTGAGTTACGAAATTTATCATAAATAGATTCCAATCTATCAAGATTTATAACTACGTACTCAGTTCTATTGGGGTTTTTAAAACCTCTCTTCGGAAGTCGCATCTGCATAGGCATCTGACCACCTTCATGGTTCCTCTTTTTGCTATACCCAGATCTTGACTTTTGTCCTTTATGACCTCTTGCGGCCGTACCTCCTTTTCCGGACCCTTGTCCTCTTGCGATACGTTTTCCACTCTTAACAGCTCCTTTAGCCGGTCTTAGATTATGAAGTTCCATTGTTAAATTTTATTATATTTCTTCAACCACAACTAGGTGGCTTACTTTATTTATCATCCCTAGAATCTGTGGTGTAGCCTCATGCTCTACCGACTGATTCATTTTCTTTATACCAAGTGCAATCATGGTATTTTTTTGACGCTTGGTACGGTCAATAACTGATTTTACTTGTGTAACTTTTACTTTAGCCATGATAATTATCTATTCTTTATTATCCGTTAAAAAGCTTCTCCATTGAAATACCTCTTGTTTGAGCTATTTCCATTGGTGATCTTAATTTGCTTAATGCATCTATAGTGGCTTTTACCACATTGTGAGGATTAGATGAACCTTGTGATTTAGCCAATACATTTTGTACACCAGCCATCTCTAAAACCGCTCTCATCGCTCCTCCGGCTATTACCCCTGTACCTTCAGATGCAGGCTTTATAAGTACTTTACCAGCACCATATTTACCTTTCTGTGAATGGGGTATCGTCCCTTTGTGTACAGGAACTTTTACTAAATTCTTCTTAGCATCATCAACAGCTTTCTGGATTGATTCAGATACATCTCTTGCCTTTCCAAGACCATGTCCTACAGTACCTTTTCCATCTCCTACAACTACAACTGCAGCAAAGCTAAATGTACGCCCACCCTTAGTAACTTTCGCTACTCTGTTTAGGTTAACCAATTTTTCTTTAAGCTCAGATTCTGAAGCTTTAATCCTTTTCTGATTTCTATTTGCCATTGTTCTTATGTGCTTAATTAGAATTCTAAACCATTCTCTCTTGCTGCGTCAGCCAAAGCCTTCACACGACCGTGATACAAGTACCCCGATCTATCAAAAATAATTTTATTAATATTTTTTTCCTTTGCCTGCTGTGCTAATGCTTGACCAACCGCTTTAGCTTGGCCAATCTTAGTGGTATCATCACCTCCTCCGACTTTCTTAGAAGAAATACTAAATAGTGTCACGCCATTAACATCGTCGATAACCTGGCAAGATATATTCTTATTACTTCTGAAAACGCTCAATCTAGGAACGCTTTGTGTTCCAGAAATACGCTTTCTAATTCTCTTTTGAATTCTCTTCCTACTATTACGCTTTGAAAGTCCCATTATATACTTAATTAAATAACTTTTAATTATAATTATCCCGCAGTCTTACCCTGCTTTCTTCTAATCTCTTCACCAGCAAATCTGATACCTTTTCCTTTGTAAGGTTCTGGCTTTCTAAATGCTCTTATCTTTGAAGCAATTTGTCCAATCAATTGCTTATCTGCACTAGACAACATTATTTTTGGTGGCTGACCTTTTTCCATACTTGTCTCTACCTTTACTTCTTCAGCAACATAGAAATAAATAGGGTGAGAGTAACCAAGTGTTAATTCTAAAAGTTGACCGCTATTGTTTGCTCTATAACCTACACCATGTAATTCCATTGTCTTTGTATATCCATCAGATACACCAACAACCATATTATTTATCAAAGATCTATAAAGACCATGTACAGCACGATGTCTTTTTTGGTCAGTAGGTCTCTTAACCGTAAGTACACCATCTTCTATAGCCACTTCTAGGTCTTGATCAATCTGTTGCTTTAATTCGCCTTTTGCACCTTTTACCGTCACTAGGTTACTCTTCGAAACATCGATAGTAACTCCACTTGGTATTGATATGGGTGCTTTACCTATTCTAGACATCTTTAATTTTTTCTATTCTCAATATTAATATACGTAGCAAACTAATTCTCCTCCCACGTTGTCCTTCTTCGCTTGCTTATCTGTCATAACTCCTTTACTAGTAGATACTATAGTCAAACCAAGACCATTGATAATCGCAGGAATTTCTCCAACCTTTGAATATCTTCTAAGGCCAGGAGTACTATATCTTCCCAACTTTCTAATTGCTGGTACTTTAGTATTTTGATTGTACTTTAAAGCAATCTTAATGATACCTTGCTTTCCAGCTTCATCATCGAATAAATACTTAAGGATATAACCTTGGTCGTAAAGTATCTCCGTAATACTCTTCTTCATTTTAGAAGCAGGAATTTCAACTATCTTATGTCCAGCTTGCTGGGCATTTCTAATTCTAGTCAAATAATCTGCTATTGGATCTGTTACCGCCATTGTCTTCTTATTAAATATTTATAATTACCAACTGGCTTTAGTAATACCAGGAATTTTTCCTTCTAAAGCCATTTTTCTGAAAACAACTCTACAAATACCAAAATCTCTCATATAGCCTTTTGGTCTACCCGTAAGTTTACATCTATTGTGCAATCTTTTCTTAGAAGAGTTTCTTGGAAGCTTATCCAAAGCATCCCAATCTCCAGCTTTTTTAAGCTCTTTACGAAGATCAGCATATTTTGCGACCATCCTTTCTCTCTTTCTTTCTCTTGCAATAAGGGATTTTCTAGCCATTATTATTAATTTCTTTGATTTTTAAATGGAAGACCCATTTCTTTAAGTAAAGCAAGGGCTTCTGCATCTGTTTTCGCAGTAGTAATTATGTTGATATCCATCCCTGTAATCTTGTTAATCTTATCAAGATCAATTTCTGGAAATATAATCTGTTCTGTAATACCCATAGAGTAATTACCTCTCCCGTCAAAACTCTTATCATTAATACCACGAAAATCTCTTACTCGCGGTAAAGCAATTGTAATCAATCTATCGAGAAATTCATACATTCTCTCATCACGCAATGTTACTCGAGCACCAATAGTCATTCCTTCTCTCAACTTAAAATTCGAAACGGATTTTCTTGCCTTAGTAGGTACTGCCTTTTGACCAGCAATTAGAGTCATTTCTTCAAGCGCTATATCAGCTAACTTCTTATCTTGAGTTGCTTGTCCAACACCTTGATTGATACAAATCTTTACAATCTTAGGAACTTGCATAACAGAGCCATAACTAAATTGCTCCATAAGCTTGTCCTTGATTTCTTCTCTATATTTCTTCTTAAGTCTAGGTACGTAACTCATTACTTAATAATTTCTCCTGATTTTTTTGAATATCTTACCAACTTGCCATCTACCAATTTTCTTCCTAATCTAGTAGGCTCTCCATTAGCTGGATCAAGTAACATAAGGTTTGAAATATCAATAGGACCAGCCTTATCTATAATACCACCTGCATTTTCAGCAGTAGCTTTTGTATGCTTTTTTCTAATATTTACACCATCCACGATAGCTCTGTTTTTAGCAGGAAATACCTGTAAAACTTCACCAGAAAGACCTTTATTAGAACCAGATATAACCTTTACCTGATCTCCTTTCTTAATTTTAATTTTATGCTTGTAGTTTAATACTTTCTTGTAAGGCATAATGTCTTAATTTATATTACCTCAGGGGCTAGTGATACAATTCTCATATAATCTTTGTCTCTTAGCTCTCTTGCTACAGGTCCAAAAATACGAGTTCCACGAGGTTCTTCTGAATCGTTTAACAATACAACTGCATTGTCGTCAAATCTGATATATGTTCCGTCAGTTCTTCGCACTTCTTTCTTTGTGCGGACAACTACGGCCTTTGATACTGTTCCTTTCTTTACTCCACCTGGTGAAGAATCTTTAACAGATACAACTATAACATCTCCTACAGAAGCATATCTTCTTTTAGAACCACCCAATACTCTTATACAAAGTACTTCTTTGGCACCGCTGTTATCAGCTACTTTTAATCTACTTTCTTGCTGTATCATCTTAATTTTATTTTGAGAGCCACTTGGCCTACAATTATTTTGCTTTTTCTAGTATTTCAACTAAACGCCATCTTTTCTTCTTACTCAATGGTCTAGATTCAGTTATTTTCACAGTATCACCCACATTGGCTTCATTCGTTTCATCGTGAGCCATGAATTTTTTTGATCTCTTCACGAACTTACCATAGATAGGGTGACGAAGTCTTCTAACTACATTAATCGTGATGCTTTTTTCCATTGAGTTGCTAGTTACAACACCAACTACTACCTTTTTATTTGTCGTTTCAGCCATAATTCAAATAATGTTATATAGTTAACTATCGTCTACGTTCTCTAATTTTTGAACGGCCAACTATTTCTTCTTCAGACATAGCAGCAATCTCTCTTCTTCTAACCTCTGTCTTTAGACGAGCAATATCTTTTCTTGCTTCTGTCAAAATTAATGGGTTATCTAAACCTTTAACCGCATGGTCAAATTTTAGCTTACCATACTGTTCTTCAGTTGTTAAAAGCTCTGCTTTTAAATCTTCATCAGAAAAACTCTGCAATTCTTGAAATTTACTTGAAGCCATTTTTATATAATTAACTTATTCTTTATTACTAATTTCTATTGTTCGTAATCTCTTCGAACTACCATCTTAGTTGCCATTGGCAATTTTTGAGCAGCAAGTCTTAATGCTTCTTTTGCTGTTTCAATTGGTACTCCATCCATTTCGAACATAATTCTTCCTGGCTTAATTTGAGCAACATAATGATCCAAGGCTCCTTTACCCTTTCCCATACGTACTTCAGCAGGTTTAGAGGTCATAGGTTTGTCTGGAAAAACCCTAATCCAAACTTTACCCTCTCTCTTCATATATCTTGTCATGGCGATACGAGCAGCTTCAATTTGTCTACTTGTTAATCTTCCACGCTCTAATGCCTTTAGACCAAAAGAACCAAAGTCAACGGTACTACCACGATAAGCAAGGCCTCTATTTCTGCCTTTTTGCTGCTTTCTATATTTTGTTCTTTTCGGTTGTAACATTTCTTAATCCTATTTTATAATCAAAAAAAGAACCTTTTTCAAAAGTTTGGCAAAGGTACGCCTTTTTTAATTCATTATCTAATTCCTATTATTTCTTCTATTTCCGCCGCCTCTTCTATCTCCTCCTCTTCTATCTCCTCCTCTTCTGTTTCCTCCTCTTCTATCTTTCTTATTATCAACACCTACATTTGGTGACAAATCTCTTTTACCAAGTACCTCTCCATTACAAATCCATGTCTTTATACCAATCTTACCGTATACAGTCAATGCCTCAACTAATGCATAATCAATATCCGCTCTAAATGTATGCAATGGAGTTCTACCTTGCTTGTATTCTTCAGAACGTGCCATTTCTGCACCGTTTAATCTACCACTAATTCTAACCTTGATTCCTTCTGCTCCAGCTCTGATCGTAGACTGAATAGCCATCTTAATAGCTCTTCTATAGTTCATTCTAGATTCAAGTTGCTTTGCTATTTGTTCTCCTACTATATAGGCATCCAATTCTGGCTTACGAATCTCAACGATATTTATCTGAATATCACTTCCAGTAAGTTTCTTTAACTCTTCCTTGATACGATCTACTTCAGACCCACCTTTTCCAATAATAATACCTGGTCTTGATGTATTGATAGTAACTGTTATTCTCTTAAGTGTTCTTTCGATAATAATCTTAGATACACCACCTTTGCTAACACGTGCACGGAGGTACTTGCGAATTCGCTCATCCTCTACTACTTTGTCACCAAAGTTATTGCCACCGAACCAGTTGGATTGCCATCCTTTAATGATTCCTAGTCTATTACCAATTGGATTTGTCTTTTGACCCATTATCTACTTTTTATTCTTCCTCAGAAGAGTTATTATCAGCCTCATCCATAGATGTTGGCTTTCTATTTTCTACAATTATTGTAATATGATTCGTGCGCTTTCTGATTCTGTGTGCTCTACCGTGTGGAGCAGGTCTGAATCTTTTAAGCATATATCCTTTATCAACTAGAGCAGTCTTGACATACAAGTCATGATCATCAGCACTAATGCTCATTCCATTTTTGTATTCCCAATTTGCAATGGCTGATACTAAAACTTTTTCAGCCCAAGAAGATGCTTCCTTATTGGTAAACCTTAGAATGTCTAAAGCTTTGTCAATATTTTTGCCCCTGATGTTTTGCACTACCAATCTCATCTTTCTTTCTGACATTGGGCAATTTTTCAATTTAGCTACTGCTTCCATTTTATCTAATATTTAGAAATAGTAAAATCTATTTTCTGTTACCTGAGTGCCCTTTGTAAGACCTCGTTGGAGAAAACTCTCCCAATTTGTGTCCAACCATGTTCTCTGTAACAAAAACAGGAACGAAGGTTTTACCGTTATGTACTGCAATCGTTTCACCAACCATATCTGGTATGATCATAGATGCTCTTGACCAAGTCTTGATTACAGACTTCTTCTTTGACTCTTTAGCTTTAAAGACTTTTGTCAAAAGCTTATGAAAGACGTAAGGTCCTTTTTTTACAGATCTTGCCATTACTATTGTTTATTTCTTACTTTTTGATTTACGCTTTGAGATAATCATCTTATCAGAGTACTTTCTCAATTTTCTTGTTTTCTGTCCTTTCGCCATGATACCAGTTCGTGATCTTGGGTGTCCACCTGAAGCTTTACCTTCACCACCACCCATCGGGTGATCTACTGGATTCATCGCTACACCTCTAGTGTGTGGACGCTTTCCTAACCATCTTTTTCTACCTGCTTTTCCTAACACTTGTAAACTGTGATCAGGATTAGAAGTACTTCCTACAGTTGCTTTGCATGTTACTAGGATTCTTCTTACTTCACCAGAAGGAAGGCGTACACTTGCATACTTCCCTTCTCTACCCATTAATGTACCGTACGTACCTGCACTTCTCGCTAATGCTGCTCCTTTTCCAGGCTTCAATTCTATTGCGTGGATTACAGAACCTAATGGAATATCACTTAAGTAAAGCGCATTTCCAACATTTGGCTCAGCTCCTTTTCCAGAATTAATTTTGTCTCCAACATTTAATCCGTCTGGAGCTATTATATATCTCTTCTCTCCATCCTCGAACTGTGTCAATGCGATATAAGCAGATCTGTTTGGATCGTACTCAATAGTGCTAACAGTTGCTTCAAATCCTTCTCTATCTCTTTTGAAATCGATAATTCTATATCTACGCTTATGTCCACCTCCTATATATCTTTGCGTCATGCGTCCAGTAGCATTACGTCCACCTGATCTTTTCATGGGAGCAAGAAGACTCTTTTCTGGCTTTGAGGTAGTCAGAGCAGAATAATCATTACCCACTCTAAATCGAGTTCCTGGTGTGATTGGATTGTACTTTTTAACTGGCATATCTTTTTAAATCTTTTCTATCTGTATTTACAATAGATTACATTTCACCATATAGGTTAAGATCTTCACCTTCAGCTAATTTTACAATAGCTTTCTTAAAAGATGAACTCTTTCCTTTTATTACACCTGACTTAGTATTTCTACTTTTCGTCTTTCCAGGCATCACAGCTGTGTTTACACTAACAACACTAACATTGTAAGCTTCTTCAACCGCTTTTTTAATCTCTATTTTGTTAGCACGACGATGCACCACAAAGCAAGCCTTGTTCTCTTTTTCAGAAATCATTTCAGATTTCTCTGTTATTAAAGGCTTGATTAATATTTTCTTTTTCATAATTCTATGATTAAGCTAGGATAGTTTTAAGTTTATCAACCGCGCCTTCGCTTATGATTAATGTATTTGCATGCATTATCTCATATGTGCTAAGGCTTGTACTACTAGCTACAGCTGCATTTTGCAAATTTCTACAAGACATATACACTGCCTTATCTACTTCTCCAGTAACTAAAAGAGAACGCTTCCCCTTCAAGTCTAAGCTAGAAATGATACTTGCGAATTCTTTTGTTTTTGGCGCATCAAAAGTAAAGTCTTCTATTATCATCAATTTACCTGCACTAGCTTTTACTGAAATCGCAGATTTTCTTGCTAATGTTCTAACTTTCTTATTCAACTTTGATTTGTAGGTTCTTGGTTTTGGACCAAAAATTCTACCACCACCTCTGAATATTGGTGATTTGATATCCCCTGCTCTTGCAGTACCTGTACCTTTCTGCTTCTTAATCTTTCTTCTTGAACCTGCAACCTCACCTCTTTCCTTTGACTTGCTTGTCCCTTGTCTTTTATTAGCAAGGTGTTGTTTCACGTCAAGGTATATAGCATGCTGGTTGGCTTCAACACCAAAGATATTATCCGGTAAGTCTACTGACCTTCCTGTCTTATTGCCTTTTATATCAACTACATCAATCTTCATAATTGATTATTTTTCTATAATTACGTAAGCTCCTTTATGACCAGGTAAAGCACCTTTAATCAATAGAAGATTCTTTTCAGGAAATATTTTTACAACTTCCAAATTTTGGATTTTCACTTTAGTGTTCCCCATTCTTCCGCCCATTCTCATTCCTTTGAATACTTTCGCAGGATAAGAAGCAGCACCGATAGAACCAGGAGCCCTTTGTCTGTTATGCTGACCGTGAGTCGCATCATTCACTCCTTTAAAGTTGTATCTCTTTACAACCCCTTGGAAACCTTTTCCTTTTGAAGATCCAGATACACTTACTTTATCTCCTTCAGCGAATACTTCACCTACAGTAAGTAAGTCTCCCAATCCTTTGGCTCCTACTTCTCCTTCTCCTTCTCCAGGACTAATCAATGCATCAACATTGAAATCTCTGAATTCAGTGATCTTGCGCTTAGGAGCAGTACCTGCTTTCTCTAAGTGCTTAATCATTGCTTTTGAAGTATTTTTTGCTTTCGCGTCACCGAAACCAATTTGCAAAGCATTGTACCCGTCAGTATCTGTAGTCTTAACTTGTGTAATCACACAAGGTCCAACTTCAACAACTGTACAAGCGATGTTCTTCCCAGCTTCGTTAAAAATGCTGGTCATACCAATTTTCTGTCCGATTAATCCATTCACAATGAATCAAATTTATAGTAAGCAATCCACAAAACGTGGATACTCTGTTTCAAAAAAATACCGCTAAATGTATACTTATAAGAAGGTAGGCTTAGGTAAGTTTGACTTGAATGTCAACTCCACTAGGCAGTTCCAACTTGGAAAGCGCATCTACGGTCTTTTGCGTAGGGGTATAGATTTCAATAAGACGTTTATGTGTGCGCAGCTGAAACTGTTCTCTAGACTTTTTATTCACGTGAGGTGAACGTAATACAGTGAAGATTTTCTTTTCAGTGGGCAGCGGAATGGGTCCTGTTATAACAGCACCACTAGTACGTACAGTCTTCACAATCTTTTCAGTAGACTTATCTACTAAATTGTGATCGTACGAACGTAGCTTGATTCTTATTTTCTGATTCATATCCCTAATAAAAATTTCAAATTAATTAGCATAATACTAATTGGGCTGCAAAGATACACTTTACAGCCCAATAGTCAAAGGTTTATTGTTTTATTTTAAACATTTGCAGTTCCTTTTGCCTTAGAGATGATCTCCTCAGCTACATTCTTAGGCGCTGGTGCGTAATGCGAGAACTCCATTGTTGAATTTGCTCTACCTGATGTAATTGTTCTTAATGACGTTACATATCCAAACATTTCAGATAATGGTACATCCGCCAATATAGCAACTACATTACCTGTACGAACATCCTGTGATTTTGGAAGCCCTCTTCTTCTGTTAAGGTCACCGATAACACTACCAACAAACTCTTCAGGAGAAACTACCTCCAATTTCATAATTGGCTCTAACAATACTGGCTTTGTCTTAGGCGCCGCTTCCCTGAATCCTTCTTTAGCACACAATTCAAATGCGATAGGTTTAGAATCCACTGCGTGAATCTTACCATCATACACCCTCACTTTCATTGCCTCAATGTTGTACCCAGCCAAGATTCCATTATCCATCATCTGGAGGAATCCTTTCTGTACAGATGGAAGATATTCCTTAGGAATAGCTCCACCAGTAATATTATTTACAAACTGAAGCTTAACTTTTCCAGCTTTGAATTCTTCACTATCAAGAAATTCTTGATCTGCAGGTCCTAATTCAAATTCCATTTCAGCAAATAAACCAGATCCACCAGACTGCTTCTTCAATCTTTCTCTGTGAGATACAGTTACATTTAATGCCTCTTTATAACTTACTTGAGGTTGTCCTTGGTTACATTCTACCTTGAACTCTCTCTTTAATCTATCAATGATAATCTCTAAGTGCAACTCTCCCATACCGCTAATAACAGTCTGGTTAGTTTCCTCATCGTATGCAACTTTGAACGTAGGGTCTTCTTCAGCAAGCTTTGCTAGAGACATTCCTAACTTATCCATATCCTTTTGAGTCTTAGGCTCAATAGCGATACCGATAACTGGATCAGGAAAAGTAATGTTTTCTAAAATGATTGGATTCTTCTCATCACAAATCGTATCTCCCGTTCTCAAATCCTTAAATCCCACACCTGCAGCAATATCACCTGCTTCTACACGATCGATAGGCTTCTGCTTATTTGCGTGCATTTGGTATATTCTAGAAATTCTTTCCTTGTTACCAGATCTTGTGTTCAATACGTAAGACCCAGCATCTAAGGCACCAGAGTAAACTCTGAAGAAACACAATCTTCCAACAAAAGGATCAGTTGCAATCTTAAATGCTAAAGCAGTAAAAGGCTCATCAGAGTTAGGCTTTCTAGTTACCTCTTCATCTGTCTTAGGATTTGTACCTACAATAGCCTCCAAATCAACTGGAGAAGGAAGATAAGCACAAACTGCATCCAAAAGAATCTGTACTCCCTTATTTTTGAATGCAGAACCACACATCATAGGTGTAATCTTCATATCAATAACAGCAGCACGAATTGCAGCAATCATCTCTTCCTCTGTGATAGAGTTTGGATCTTCGAAAAACTTTTCGAGAAGCTTGTCATCGTATTCTGCAACCTCCTCAATTAGCTTTCCTCTATGTTCAGTAACTAAGTCTGCAATATCTTCTGGAATCGGAATTTCACTAAAAGTCATCCCTGCATCATTGTTGTCCCAAACGATTGCTTTGTTTGTGATCAAATCAACGATTCCTTCAAAAGTTTCTTCTGCTCCAATTGGCACTTGTAATGCAACTGCATTTGCACCTAATTTATCTCTAACATCTTTTACCACATCAAAGAAGTTAGCACCAGATCTATCCATTTTGTTAACAAAACCGATTCTTGGCACTTTATACTTATCAGCTTGTCTCCAAACTGTTTCAGATTGTGGCTCCACACCTGATACTGCACAAAATAATGCGACAACACCATCGAGTACACGAAGCGATCTTTCTACCTCAACGGTAAAATCAACGTGACCTGGAGTATCAATAATGTTAATAGGAAACTCTTGACCTTTCCACTTCCAAGATGTCTTGGTTGCAGCAGAGGTTATTGTAATTCCTCTTTCTTGCTCCTGCTCCATCCAATCCATAGTAGCAGCACCATCGTGTACTTCACCAATCTTGTGACTGATACCTGTATAGTATAATACTCTCTCAGTAGTCGTTGTCTTTCCTGCATCAATGTGCGCAGCGATACCGATATTACGAGTAAATTTTAAATCTATTGCCATAACGACTTAATTGTGATATTTATAATTGTTTCTTCTGTAAACGTAAAGAAGCTAAAAGAGTTATACTACACTCTAAAGTGTGCAAATGCTCTGTTAGATTCCGCCATTTTATGTGTTTCTTCCTTTCTCTTAACAGCAGCGCCTTCATTCTTACTAGCTGCGATCAGCTCAGCAGACAACTTTTCTGCAAAACCTTTTCCACTTCTTTGACGTGCAAACCTAATAACCCACTTCATTCCGATTGATATCTTTCGGGCAGCTCTGATTTCAGTAGGAATCTGAAAAGTAGCCCCTCCAATTCTTCTACTTCTTACTTCTACTTGAGGAATTACGTTATTAAGACCATCCTTCCATATCTTATGAGGATTCTCTTTAGTTTTCTCTTCTATGATATCCATAGCATTATAGAAAACCTCAAAAGCTGTACTTTTCTTTCCAGCCAACATCATGTTGTTGACAAACTGTGTAACCATGATATCACCAAATCTAGGGTCTGGCTTAACGATTCTTAATTTTGGCTTTCTTTTACGCATATCTATATATTAAGTAGGATACTAATTGTATATCAAAAGTTTATTAATTCTATTTCTTAGGACGCTTTGCGCCGTATTTACTTCGTGATTGTGTTCTATCTGCAACACCCGCTGTATCCAATGCTCCTCTTACGATAGTATATCTAACCCCAGGTAAATCCTTAACTCTACCCCCTCTTACAAGTACAATAGAGTGCTCTTGTAAATTGTGACCTTCACCAGGGATATAGCATATTACTTCAAACCCATTCGTCAATCTAACTTTTGCCACCTTACGTAGAGCTGAGTTAGGTTTCTTAGGAGTAGTCGTATATACTCTAGTGCAAACACCTCTTTTTTGAGGAGAGCTTTCTAAAGCTTTAGACTTACTCTTGGTAATTATTTGTTTTCTACCTTTACGAACAAGTTGATTGATAGTAGGCATATACCTTATTTGTTTATATCACCAAACACAAAAGTTATTTAAATGCCTGGTTGTTAATTAATTATACGAAGTATTTCAACCCTTTCTCAAAAGGGAACGCAAATGTACGACTATATTTTCATAAAAACAACAGAAAAGTGCCCGTTTCAAAGGGCTTTCATACTACATCATTTCATTATTAAAGCAATACAACAATGGAACACAAATCAATAAAATTAGTGCTAGCTGAAGAATCTGATCTACCTCAGATATTTGAGCTCGTAAAACAACTAGCAGTTTATGAGAAAGAGCCGGAATCTGTCACTACTGACCTAAATGAGTACAAAAAGTGCTTTAACGAAGGGGTCTTCGAGGTCATTTTAGCAAAAAATGTGACTAAAACGATTGGAATGGCTCTTTTTTACACAACTTTTTCTACCTGGAAAGGAAGAATGATATACTTAGAGGATTTTATTGTATTGGAAGAGTATCGAAGAGAAGGAATTGGAGACCTTATTTTTGAAAAATTTTTAGAAATTTCAAAGAAAAAAGAAGCCAAATTGGTGAAATGGCAAGTCCTAGACTGGAACACGCCTGCTCTTAAATTCTACGATAAAAAGAATGCTACCATCGAAAAGAATTGGTGGAATGGAAAAATAATTTTTTGACCTAACATCTTATAATACAGCTCTTTACTGTGTGAAGGATAGTATGTAGCCGACTGACAAGGAGGAGTGTAGAGGGTAACAATTAATCAAAACTCAAACTTTAGTATTTATCCTCATTTGGTCATCAATCAATTTCGTAATCCAAACTAGCCCTCTATACCGAAACGAAGTGCAGTACAGGATAGCCTGACCCAAAACGACACCTTTTCGGGGGAGTGTAGGGGCACACCCAAACAAAACTAATCACTCAATATGACTCTCAATTGTTATTCAACAGACAAAATTTTAATGTAAAGGTATCACTGGTTTTGCCCCATATACTTGGATAAGTAGTGACATAGTACTATTTTTACATAACCCAATAAAGAAATAGTGTTTCATAGTGTGAGGGGTGACCAAATGTAAATTCGGTTGCTCCTTTTTTATTTAACTCTTTCTACAATGTATTTTGCAAGATTTTTTAACTCCGCTTTTCCTTCAGGATAGGTAGCAGTCACTGACTCTAGTGAGGACAATGCCTTTTTCAAATAGTCTTCTTTTATCAAAGTTATCTTTTCCCTAATCTGGCAAGAATCCATCATCTCGATTACTCGGGGCAACTTTTGCTCAATCGTTAAATTACTATTATACAATTCCTTAAAATCATGGCTGACATCTCCAATATGTTCGAGCGTCTTCAAATAAAGAATGGTTTTCTTGTTTTGCTGAATATCGCCGCCTATCATCTTTCCTACACTTGCTTGCTCACCATAGGTATCCAATAGGTCGTCTTGGATCTGAAATGCCAGTCCAATATTGATTCCAAAATCATAGAGATACTTCGCATCAGCAGGACTGGCATCACCGAGTATAGCACCTATCTTTAAGGAACAAGCCAAAAGAACTGCTGTCTTTAGCTTGATCATAAGCAGATAGTTTTCTATAGAAACCTCTTCGGTGGTCTCAAAATCTATGTCGTATTGTTGGCCTTCGCAAACCTGTTTTGCTGTCTTAGTAAATAAATTAAGTACTTCAAATCGTTTGTCAGCATCAGGGATTTTGAGCAGCTCTTCATAAACGAGGATAAGCATTGCGTCCCCTGATAAAATGCCACTATTAAGACTGTATTCGCTATGTACACTTGGCTTGCCGCGTCTGGTATCTGCGTCATCCATAATGTCGTCATGGACAAGAGAAAAGTTGTGGAAAAGCTCAATAGCATATGCACTTTGCTTTGCTATATCAGAAGTTTTAGGAGCAAAAAGACTATTAGCCATCAATAAAAATGTAGCTCTGATGTGCTTACCACCTAGATTCATTATGTAGTTAATTGGTTCATACAAACCCTGTGGTTGCTCCTCGATTTTGCGAGAGTCCAAATAATCACTATATGCTTGGCGCGTTGTTAAAATATCAGGCATGAAAGATACTTTTGCGCTAAGATAAAAAGCTTTAGCACCTTTAGGGAGATCAGGATAATTTAGGCATCATATTTGAATATATATAATATGAACTGTGTACTTATTAGACTTACTATCAATAGTAATGTTTATAATGGTACATAATAAATTATTTAAAGTGCTTAACTATAATGTTGAATAACAAACCCAAAATCCTAGTTGTAGACAAGAGCGAAGAAGATATAGCTAGAATCAAAAAGCATATCAACGGAACCTTGCCGAAAAGTGAGTTATTCATCGCGAACGCCTATTTCGAAGGAATTAACTTTGCCAATTCAGAACAAATAGATTTAGCGTTTATAAATTTAATGCTGCCAGATTCATCTGGATTCAAGACGCTTACTTCATTTATAGAAGCAAAGCCTAATATCCCTGTAATCGTATTAACTGAAAAGTCAAATGAAATACTTGGTAACCAAGCCATTAAAGCAGGTGCTCAAGATTTCCTTGTAAAAAGTGAAATCGATTATAAATCGATTGGCAGAGCTATTCGATACTCCGTACAAAGACATGCAAGTCAACTAAAATTTAAGAATATCAGTGCCAACTTATCCAAAACGCAAAGTCGATTTTTGGAAGCACAAAAGATGGGGAAATTCGGCTGCTGGGAAATGGACATTGTTTCACACGAGATGATTTGGTCTGATGAGGTCTTCAATTTATTTGGCTTCCAGACACAGAGTTTCAACCCTACCATGTCCGAGTATATCAACTATGTACATACTGACGACAAAAGCAAAGTAGAAGATTTTTTCGATAAAATTTCTAAATCTAATGAAACTCAAAATCTTGAACATAGAATCGTAACTGAAGGGAGAAATATCAAGTACATTTCCATTCAATCGCGACTCGTACTAGAAGAGAATACTAAAAAGCTAATAGTTGTCGGTGCACTACAAGATATTACTGCTCGAAAAATCAATGAAAAACTCATGATCGAGAAAAATCTATCTCGAGGCATGCTTAATGTAAAAGAGCAAATGCTTTCCGACATTGGTTTTCAGATACGTACACCTCTTTCTTCTATCACAAATCTACTTTTCTTACTTGAAAATATACCTGCTAGCCAAAAGCAATCTGAGCTAGTATCTGGACTGAAGAATTCATTTGACGAACTATTTGGTGCGGTCAACAACCTGCTAAACTACTCTATAGTAGGACAAGAAAGTATGCATGATACAGAAGAGGAGTTTAGGCTAGAAGATTTTATGGATGCCTTCCAAAGAATGGCGACTCTGAAGGCAGGAACCAATAACATGAAAGTTTCTTTTGACATTTCAGAAAGCATTCCAGCAAAGGTGCTTACTTATCCAAAGAAGGTGACCCAGTTATTCTATAACATAGCCAACCTTGCCTTTAGTAGCGACGAAAGTGTATCCGAAATAGCTATCAGAGCTGGTATGTCAGCTGATAAACCGAGTACTGAGTTTGAATTAGAACTCAATGGATATCAGCCTGATTTTTTCAATCCAGAAATGGTAGAATTATTAAAAAGTGAGGATTACAAAAAGATTCTTGACAACGTAGAAAATACACAGAATCATCACTTGCTTAATGTGTCGATTTTAAACAAAATCATAAAGCAAATCAAAGGTGACCTAATTATAGATATCGAGCAAAAAAGTGTTAAGATGTGTTTACCAGTCCAAATGGTAAAAATGGTTGCATTCGATGCCTACGCTCAAGTTCCAATGGCACCGCTAAGCGTTTTATTGGTAGAAGATCACTTCTTAAATCAAATTGCTACCAAGAAAATTCTTACCACATGGTCAGAACATGTAACTGTAGACATAGCAGAAAATGGCTTAGTGGGTCTAGAAAAGTTTAGAGAACATGGATACGACCTAGTCCTTATGGATATCCAGATGCCAGTTATGAACGGAATAGAATCTTCTACTAAGATTAGAGAACTAAGCGACGTGCCTATCATCGCCCTCACAGCCAACGCCTCATCTCAAGAAGAGACACGCTGCAAGAATGCAGGCATGAATGAATATCTAACAAAACCATTCAAGCCAGAAGAATTGCATTCTAAGATTATGGGATTATTGCTTAGTAGAAGAGGAGCATAAGAATATTTCTTTAGAAACATAGATTTTAATTAATCCTCTTTCCTTCTATCTTGTTGTCTAATAAGATATACTAAGGTTTTCATGGGTACAGATATTATAGAAAAAGACATCATCATCATAGGGGCTGGTCCTTCTGGGCTAGTATGTGCTTTAGAAGCGTCTCGACAGAATCTTGATCTCTTGGTGCTGGAAAAAGGCCTGCTGGTCAATAGCATCTATAATTTCCCTACCAATATGACCTTTTTTTCTACTTCAGAAGTTTTGGAGATAGGAGAAATCCCTTTTGTTTCTATTAATGATAAACCTACGCGAAAGGAGGCTCTAGAATACTATCGTCGGGTAGTCACGACATACAACATTGACGTTCGATATAGGCAAACCGTCCAATCTGTAGAGAAGGATCAATTCAAATTTGAAATAAAAACCCAAAATCAAACTTACCGATGTCAGTATGTAATCGTCGCTACGGGCTACTATGACACGCCTAATCTTCTAAAAATTCCAGGAGAAGAGCTACCCAAAGTAAAGCACTATTACGATGACGCGCATCCATACATTGGGCAAGATATAGCTGTAATCGGCGCTGCGAATTCTGCCTGCGACGTGGCATTAGAGACCTACCATAAGGGAGCCAATGTCACCATGATCGTCAAAGGTGAAAACATCTATGAAAAGGTGAAATATTGGATCAGACCCAATATAGAAAACAGGATAAAAGAAGGAAGCATCAAGGCACTCTTTAATAGCCAAGTAAAAGAAATTCATCAAGACAAAATCATCGTTGACACGCCTCAAGGCTGCCAAAGCATTCCCAACGATTATGTATTGGCCATGACAGGATACCGTCCTGACTATACTTTCATGAAGCATATTGGTTTATCGCTAGACCCAAAGTCTAATGCGCCAACATTTGACGCGCAGACTTTAGAATCCAATATTCCACAGCTATACATCGCTGGCGTCATCCTCGCTGGAGACCATACCAGCAAATTATTTATAGAAAATACTCGCCACCACGGCAAGCAAATCATCTCGGATATTAAACAAAAAATATCCGCGAATTATGCTTAAGATTGCCTACTCCCCTATCTACAAATATAGTTTACCTGAGGGTCATCGATTTCCTATGATGAAGTACGAGCTACTCCCAGAGCAACTATTGTACGAAGGTACGATTGAGGAAGCCAGCTTCTTTCATCCAGAGGCCCTTGCTGAGTCTACTATACTCGATACACATGACAAAGAGTATTGGAAAAAACTTAAGAATCTAAGCCTTAGCGCTAAGGAGATTCGTAAGATTGGTTTTCCGCTTTCCGCATCTTTGGTTACTCGCGGTACGCACATCTCACAAGGTACGATTGACTGCGCTTTGTACGCACAGCAGTTTGGCGTCGCGCTTAATATTGCGGGAGGCACACATCACGCTTTTGCAGATCGTGGTGAAGGATTTTGTCTGCTCAATGATATAGCTATTGCGAGCAACTATCTGCTCCATCAAAATCTAGCGAAGCAAATATTAGTGGTCGACCTAGATGTACATCAAGGAAATGGAACTGCAAAACTATTTATGAATGAAGGCCGCGTATTCACATTTAGTATGCATGGAGCCAAGAACTATCCTGCCAAGAAGGAAACAAGTGATTTAGATATCGGACTGCCAGATAAGACGGAAGACAAATTCTTTTTAGAGACCCTTTATCAGACACTACCTCGTCTAATCGATCAGGTGCAGCCTGATTTTATTTTTTACTTATCAGGGGTTGACATTTTGGCAACAGATAAATTAGGTAGGCTCAGCATGACACTTCAAGGTTGCAAGCAAAGAGATCAATTTGTTTTCGAGACTTGCCATCGTCACCAGATTCCTGTGGCAGTGAGTATGGGTGGTGGCTATTCCGAGCGATTGGCGGACATTGTGGAAGCACACGCCAATACCTTTCGAGTAGCACAGGATATTTATTTTTAAAATGATTTAAATTTGGGGCCATCCCACGCTGTCCCGAATGCTTTCGGGAGCGTGGGTCGCGGACTTACATAGCTCGCTCCTCGCTCGGCCCTTCGGTCTAGGTGCTTGCCACCCTTCTTTGCCGCGCAAAGCCCCTACTATTCCAGATCGCTTGTCCGAAAAATTCTTGATTAGAGTAAAATACCACTCGATTATGAATATGTATGAACAAGGTTGGCACCTCCACATTTTGTACTAACTTTGACCACAATTATATTATTCGATAAAACACTATCATTGTCCAGCGCCTTTGCACCAGATTCTATTCCTAATTATGCACAAGTCTTATTGCCTATTGCAATAGCGCAGCATTATACCTATAGTATTCCTAGTGGGATGGCTACTTCTTTACAGATAGGCATGAGGGTGGAAGTACAGTTTGGAAAGTCAAAGCTATATACTGGTATTGTAGCTGGTTTTGTAGACAAGATCAATCCACAAGTAAAACCTAAAGCTATTCTCAGCATACTGGATATGGCCCCTATGGTAAGCGAGCAACAATTGCAGCTTTGGGCATGGATAGCTGATTATTATGCTTGCACTATTGGTGAAGTCATGAATGCAGCCTTACCAGGAAAACTCAAACTCAATAGTGACTCCAAGATATTCCTCTCTCCCACTTTCGATCATAATATGCAAGGGCTTTCTGATAAGGAATTTCTAATCGTTGAAGCCTTGATTATCCAGAAGGAAATCAGCATGTCTGATATCCAAAGTATCCTAGGTCAAAAATCAGTAGCGAAACTTATCAATAAGCTGATAGAGAAGCGACTCATCTTTGTTCGTCAAATTCTAAAGACAAAGTATAAGCCTAAGATAGTAGACTGCGTTCGCTTCACTCAAGCTTACCAAGAGTATCCAGAATTACTAAACGAAGCCTTTGAATTAACGAGCAAGTCTGAAAAACAAACCAATGCTTTATTGGCTTTTGTACAGTTACAAAAGTCCAATAAATTTGTTCGGAAAACGGACATATATAAGACTGCAAAGATTGACACTTCCGTCATTAAGGCAATGGTCAAAAAAGGAATATTTGAGGTCTACCCTAGGACGGTAAGTCGAATCGAATCTGAAGATGTAAATGTTGATGAACTACCACCACTTACTGAACAACAGCAGGCTGTGATGCCAATTATAAAATCTTCTTTTGCAGAGAACAAACCTATACTCTTGCATGGGGTGACGGGAAGTGGAAAGACTAGAGTATATGTGGAATGTATGAAAGAGATTATTGCGAATGGTGGACAAGTTCTGTATCTATTACCAGAAATTGCGCTAACTACTCAAATCATCAATCGACTAAAAAAATTGTTCGGCAATGATATCTTGGTGTATCACTCCAAGATGAATGATGACCAAAGAGTAGAAATATTTGAAGTCGCCCGCAAGGAAGGGAAAATATTTTTAGGGGCACGATCGAGTATATTTTTACCCTTTAGGCAGCTTGACTTAATTGTAGTAGATGAAGAACATGACCCTTCTTTTAAGCAGTATGAACCCGCTCCAAGATACAATGCTAGAGACACCGCACTCTACATGTCAAAGCTCTATGATGCTAAAATTATTCTAGGAACAGCTACTCCATCGATAGAGACGTATACCAATGCGCTTTCTGGAAAGTACAATTTGGCAGAATTGACAGAGCGATTCGCAGGCCTTGCCATGCCCGAAATCATCATTGTAGATAAGAAAAGAGAAATCGCACAAAATAAAATCAAAGGTCAGTTCACATCTGTGCTTATTGATGAGATTCAAAGTGCTCTTGACAAGAAAGAACAGATTATCCTATTTCAAAATAGAAGAGGATACGCTCCTACTATTTCCTGTGATGTTTGCGCTTGGAAGATGGAATGCAATAACTGTGATGTCAGCTTGACTTATCACAAGTACACACATAAAATGCATTGTCATTATTGTGCGTCTAGGCACATCTTACCAGAGGAGTGCCCTGCTTGCGGAAATAAACACCTTCAAGAGAAAGGCTATGGAACGGCAAAAATAGAAGATGAAATTATTTCCTTCTTTCCAGCAGCTAGTGTTGGGAGAATGGATTTTGACACGGTCAATACACGTGCAGCCTATGAAGATTTGTTAATGGACTTTGAAGATCGCCAAATAGATATTTTGGTTGGAACACAAATGATAACCAAGGGACTTGACTTTGATAATGTAAGCGTAGTGGGTGTTCTCAATGCCGATCAACAATTTGCCTACCCAGATTTTAGATCTACCGAGAGAGGATTTCAGCTAATCTTGCAAGTGAGTGGTAGAGCAGGTCGAAAAAACAAACAAGGAAAAGTAATTATTCAAACTTTTGACCCAACACATCCAGTGCTAGAGGATATTATCGCATACGATTATTCACATTTTTATCATAGAGAGATTTTTGAAAGGAAGGAGGCCGCTTATCCTCCAGTATCCAGAATGATAAAGGTCACGCTCAAGCATAAGAAAGTTCAAAACTTGAAGGATGCGACCTTATTTTTTGACCACTTGATAAGACCTACTTTAGGTGAAAGATTAAATGGTCCAGCTTCACCTTATGTAGGCCGTATTAGAAGTTATTTTTTGATGGATTTTTGGATCAAACTAGAAAATAAAGCGGCTGTCTTAAAGAGCACTAAAAGCCTATTGCATACTGCTGCAGCTCAGGTAAAAGCTAGCCCTGGAGCTTCTCAATTGAGAGTAGTAATTGATGTTGACCCATACTAAGCACTTGCATTACATGCTAGCAAAGCTTAAATTTGAATAACCTTTTACATTGATAAATTACATATGAAACATTTAACTAAATCGTTACTAATTGCTTTTCTTGCTTTTAGCCTAGTTTTCTCCTGTGGAGGAGACGCTTCTCTTGATTCTTCTAATGAAACCACTACTATCACAAAGGGCGGTAAAAATCTAAGAAACCCAACAGATAATCTTTCTAAGGAAGAGAAAATAGCCAGAATGGAAAAGGCTAATGGACCTAAATATGGAAGTGACCTGTCGAGCAATGAAGAAAAAGTAAAAGCCATCAGAGCAGACATAAAAAGCCAGTCAAGGCTATTAGGAGAAGGTCAAGCGGAACAAGCTTCAATGAATAGAAGAAAAAGATATGAGGAGCAGAAAGATACCCCGACTACTAGTGAGCAAATAAATGTCGCAAACAGGATTTGTGATTGCCTAAAGAAAGAAGATCTTTTTGATGCTGTAAGAAAAACCAAATCAAAAGAAGCTTTGTTTAAACTTGCTGGAGAGAATAGTGACAAAACTATCCAAGCTATGCAAGATTGCTATACTGTAAATATGGTTCCTGCGGTGAAAAATCTAGGTGACGATTCTTATATATTTGCAATCAAATCGCGTAATTATTTAAATGAAAAGTGTATAAAAGGAACCGATGATTTTTGGTTGAATATTGGTACGTACCTCAGTAGAAAAAATAAGCCAGTAGATGTGGAAATAGATATGACCAAAGAGCAGTAGAACAAATTACACTCAAAATGATATACAAAAAAGCCAATAGCAGAGACGCTATAGGCTTTTTTTGTTTTGAGGGCACCTCTATTAACCCCATTCAAGATGTAATCAAAAAATGTAAATTTTTTCCATTTATCATCGCAAACTACTTCGTTGCTTATCAGTCGCTTAGCTAAGGCTAAACTCCCTCTGCGCGTCTCATAGGTCTCGCACTAAATGAAATTTACATCCTTTCAGAGCTTAATAGAGATGCCCTTTAGTTAAAAATTGAGTCCACTCATTGATTATCATCTAAGTTCAAGATATACCATTCTATAGCAGCTACATCTAAGTTGGCTCTTCTACCTTTCTGAATGGGAGCATAATACTTAGACAAGTAATCCAAAATAAGCGGTTCATTATCTCCTAAATCTGCTAATCCCTGTGTTTCTTGCATCCAATCAATCATATTTTCCCATCCTTTTCTAGTAGCTCTATTTTGTGTTATCAATTTTGCAGAATGGCAGGAGGTACAAGAGCTAATCACAACTTGCAAATTTTTATCAGCCTTCAGTCCAGTTTTCACATGGATACCCTTTCTAATCAAATCAAAGTTCTCATTTTCTTCTTTTAGCCTTTGGAGTTCTCGCTTTTCCGTTAATTCTTTCAATTCTTTATCAGTATAGTTGGGTGCGTTTACAAATTGCACTATATACTTTTCGAGTAATAAATATCCAAAGCTGAGGATTATTAAAACAATAAACGTATTGACTATTAAAAAAAACAAGTTTTTGAAATCTGAAGAATAAGTGTTCGGATTACTCATACTACAAAACCTTTATTGCTATTCTATGGCATGCATTATTTAAATACCCTTTAGGATTCCAACCTGGAAGTAACATTGGTTGAGTTTGATTTTCAGAATCCGTAGCTCTACACCATACTTCATAGTAACCAGCTTGTGGAAATGAAATATTTGCTTGAAAATTTTGCCAAGCATATTTATTAACGCTAGATTCAAGAGCACACTCAAACCAATTCATTCCAAAATCAATAGAATATTCTACAGATTTTATTCGGGGTGCAGAAGTCCATGCATGACCATTAATTGGTAATTTTTGACCCTTTTTAATGGAGGCTCCCGTTTTTGGATACGTGATGAGTGACTTCACAGGCATATCTTCAATAATGCACATATCTTCGTCATCAACTTTTGTCCCAGGCGCTACTGGTTTACACGGAATTCGATAGGCAGTGCCCTTCATTTTTTGACCATCATGAACACGATCTCGAACTACAATTTTTTCGAGCCACTTACCAGAACATGAAGCAGGAAATCCTCCGAAAACTAATCTCAAAGGATATCCATTAAGGATAGGAAGATCTTCATCATTCATTGACCAAGCTATCAAACTTTCATTTTCTAATGCTTTTTTAATAGGAACTCCTCTGGATATCGTGTCTTTATCTGATGCTCCTGAAAGATGTATATCAGCTCCGTAATAACCTAGGTAGATAGCATCATCTTTCACACCTGCATCAGCTAACACATCCTTAAGCTTAACACCTGTCCACTTCGCACAACCAACTGCACCATTACTCCATTGATTTCCTTTTGCAGGTGGGTTAAATTCTTTGCGCCCGTTTCCTCCGCATTCCAAAGTGATATAATGGCTCACGGATTTAAATCGTGTTTTTAAGTCTTTCAGAGAATACGTTTTTTCCCTTTTGACTGATTCCCCTGCTACAGTTAAAGTCCAATTATCTATATCAATATTCTTAGGGGATAAACCATTATTTCTTACAAAAAACAAATTATTTGGAGTCCAATTATCATTCAATAAGTGAGCAGGAGTTTCTATATTAATAGGACGATCATTTAATACTTTCAGAGATTTGCTCTTTCCTGGAAAGGTTCCAATTTTTTTGTACTTTAAACCAAGCAACTCTAAGCCCTCCGGAATATTTCTCCCATAAGTTATTTTCATACCAAATGAGAAAGATAGTATCGCTAGTAAAGACTGCTTTATAAATCTCCTTCTTTTATTTATCATTTTTTTACGCTTCTGATGAAACAATATTATTTTCCTTACCAATGTTCACTCCCTATTTAACAATTCTTTCTCCATAGATTTCTTAAGAGAATCAATTTCTGTTTTTGAACTATGTCTTAGAACTGTGGTTGAAGGATCTATAGAGTTTTTATAACTCCATTCTATCCATGAGCCATCATAATTTTTTACATTTTCAAAGCCTAAGATATTTTTCAAGACATAATAAGTATGGGAACTTCGTGAACCACTTTGGCAGTAAACGATGATATTTTTATCTTCAGTGATGCCTCTCTGTTGTAAATCCCACCTTAAATCTCGTTCAGACTTAATCCTATGGTCTCTATTCATATCCGCAAAAGTAGACCAATTTAAATGAACGGCACCTGGAATACATCCATTGGTAAAAGCACCTGGTTTAAAATCGTATATTTTTCCCTTTGAAATATACGGACCTCCATTGAACTCATAAGGCTCTCTAGTGTCAATCAAAATGGTATGTGAATCAGTCAAGGACTGCTTCACATCATCAAAAGTCGCAATGATAGACTCATTTAAAGGCTTAGTTAGAAGAATATCTGTTTTTTCTTTTGATGTTCTTAACGAGTCAAACTTTAAGCCTTGCTGTTTCCAGTTTTTCAGTCCACCGTTTATAATTTTGAATTGATCAAAATTATAAACACTTAATACCCATGCAAATCTTAAGGCATCAACATTTGCTTTTATATCATATAAAAGCAAAGTATCATTTTTAGTTACGCCAAGTTCTTGAAGCAAATTCTGAATCTTTGATTTAGGAGCAATTAATCCACCAAACGGTGTCTTAGAATCAGAACCATAGTCTGGCCTCCAAACATTTTGAGCAGATGGAATATGTTCCTTGAGAAATAATTCTTGTTTAGAGACTTGAATTGGAAGATACTTTCTAGGATTATTTTCCAACAGTTCATGTGCCGCTTTGGGCTCTATTAAATTATAAGCTGATATATCCGACTTATTATCAGAATAGACAATTCTATCGTTTTCTTTGTAGCAAGCACTAAGTAATACTATTAAACACAAAAAAGAAATACTATAGTTCACAATAAAATAGATTAGATTTATTATTGAGAAAGATATTTTTTTACAAAAACATTGAAGAAAGATTAAATTCTAAATACCCCTTTTCACTCTTTAAAAGTAATACTCCACATCCCTCTCAAATCGCCACTTTTGTAACCAATAGCTTTATCTGTTGGATATAAATTTTGTATAGTTTCATAGTCCTCTTTCATCAATTCCCCACCAATGGTTCCATGGCATTTCTGACATAGAGGCATCACATGAATTGGAGCATAAAAAGTAGTTTGATCATTATGACTATAAAGTGTAGGTTTTAATTTTTTTCCCAATTCAAATTGTTTCTGATATTTCTCTAGCTGCATTCTTTCATAATCTGCAGGTTTATTGTTTGGGTTCCTTATTTTCAAAGAAGTTCGTTTGATACTAACATTATTTAAAAGTTCTAAGCTATCGACTAATGGTGAGGCAGTTAAATTACAATAATTGACCGCATTAGAAACCCCTCCCTCCTTCATTGCCTTTTGCAAATTTTGGCTTAAAACACCAAAAGTAGAAAGAGCCATTTTTTGCCCTTTCTCTAAGTAAGTATTATCTAATGCTTTTTTCGACTTTTCGATACTCGTAGAATTGTCAAAACAATTGACAAGAAATAAAATACAGATGGAGATATAAATCAGGTGTTTCATATATTTTAATTCAAATCATCATAAAGTTGTAGGGCAAACATAATTTGTTATTGGAATTGTAGCCTCCTTTAATGCTTTAAAACCACCTGCCACATCTATAAGGTTATGAATGCCTCTTGATTTTAGAATTGAGCTAGCTATCATCGAACGATAGCCTCCAGCACAATGTACATAAAATGTATCTTCTTTAGGAAATCTTGCTAAATGATTATTAAGTTCAGATAGTGGAGAATTTTCAGCCACTTTCACATGCTCAGACAAATACTCTGATTCTCTTCTCACATCCACAACAAATGATTCAGGAGCCTCTTCTAAAATAGCACCTAAATCCGATGCAGAAACAGAAAGTACATTGTCGGTTTCTTTCCCATGCTTAAGCCATGCATCAACTCCCCCTTTCAAATATCCAATTACATTATCAAATCCTACTCTTGATAGACGGATAACAGCTTCTTCAATTTTATCTTCATCTACAATCAACAAAATAGGTTGTTCCACATCTTTAATTAAGGCGCCAACCCAAGGAGCAAAACCACCATTCAAACCAATAAATATGGACCGTGGAATATGACATTTAGCAAAGTCATTTTGATGACGAACATCTAACATGACTGCCCCTGTTTCATTAGCTGCTACCTCAAACTCTTTCGATGTAAGAGCTAGCATACCTCTTTCTAACACCTTATCAATACTTTCATAGCCTTCTTTATTCATCTTTACATTCAGTGAGAAATAAGCTGGTGGTGGCTGTAAGCCATCAGTGACTTCTTGAATAAATTCATCTTTACTCATGTCAGCCCTTAGCGCGTAGTTAACCTCTTTTTGATTGCCAAGCGTATCGACTGTTTCCTTCATCATATTTTTACCACATGCAGAACCAGCCCCATGAGCAGGGTATACAATGACATCATCTGCCAATGGCATAATCTTAGTTCGTAGGCTGTCAAATAAAAATCCTGCTAACTGCTCTTGGGTTATATCATTTGACTTTTGCGCCAAATCCGGTCGGCCTACATCTCCTAAGAAAAGCGTGTCCCCAGAAAAAATTGCATGCTCTTTTCCATCTTTATCTATCAATAAATACGTGGTACTCTCCATAGTATGACCAGGAGTGTGTAAGGCTTTAATAGTTACCTTGCCTATTTCAAACTCCTCTCCATCCTTAGCAATTTGCGCTTCAAAAGTAGGATTCGCAGTAGGGCCATAAATTATTGGTGCACCAGTTTTTTCTGCAAGCGTAACATGCCCAGAAACAAAGTCTGCATGAAAGTGTGTTTCAAAAATATACTTTATCTTAACATCATCTTTTTTTGCTCTTTCCAAATAAGGTCCCACTTCTCTTAATGGATCTATAATGGCAGCTTCACCGCTACATTGTATGTAGTATGCCCCTTGGGCAAGGCATCCTGTATATATTTGTTCTATTTTCATTATTATATTTTTTATAAAAAAAAATCAACATTTATTTTGTTCGATGAGAAATTCAACAACTACATTTTTATGGCATTTAAAATAGCTTACTAAATAAAAATATTTTCCAGATAAATAAACTCTAACTTCCTCATCTTGCGTATTTCACATTTTAAATAGATAGCAAAACGCTTTTTTCTTTATTTTGATAATATAAATATAATTCACTTTTATATTACAATGCGTAACTAATGTTACTCTTTGTTCCTAACAGAAATGCTGTTTTACAAATTCGAGTTAAGGAGCACCTCTATTAACCCCATTCAAGATGTAATCAAAAATTGTAGATTTTTTATTCCATTTATCATCGCAAACTACTTCTACGCAGCATTCGGTCACCTCAATATTCGCCAAAATATCAAAATAAAGTCGCACAAATTGTCCCAACCTACTTTCCATTGAGTATAACTAATTACAAATTTGCTTGTATAGCATATTTTTTTGATTGCTCACTTGGAGAATTTAACCCAGAAATAGCTTTTACTGCTTCATCAATATTATTGAAGATTTTATCATAGCCAATCTTATCCAGTAGTTCAGCTTTTGAAAGAACATCTCTTACTATACCTTTTACATTGGCTATATAAAACTCAATATTATTTTCTTTTAGTTCTGCTATAAAATCTGGAAGAAAATGAGCCCCACTTGAGTCAAGTCCATTTATCGCCTTGGCATCTAAAATAAAGTACCTTGTATCCGGATATGCGTCAAGCTGGTTCCAAACAAAATCTTTAAAATAATTAATATTAGCAAAATACAAATGCGCATCTAATCTTACAATCAATGTTTTAGGTATAGCTTGCACATCGTCAAATCGTTCTAAATTTCGATAGATATTTTTGTTTGGAGCTCGCCCTAGTACTGCCGTATGGGGGTATGAAATAGTATAGATTACAACCAAGAGAGATAATACCGCTCCTATTAAGATTCCCTCTTCAATACCTAATCCTAAAGTGCAGATAGCTGTAATAATAAATAATGCAAAGTCCTTTTTATCAGTCTTCCAAAGATGCTTTGCCTCTTTAAAATCAATCAAACCAAATACCGCTACCATAATAATAGCAGACAAAATCGTGGTTGGTAAATTGTAAAAATAATCTGTTAAAAAAAGCAAAGTCAAAGCAACCAAAAGAGCACTTACTATAGCAGCCAAACCAGTTTTAGCGCCTGCTTGGTCATTCACTGCTGTTCGCGAAAAGCCACCTGTAACAGGAAAACCTTTAAAAAAAGAGCCCACTATATTGGCCAGTCCTAAACCAATCAATTCTTGATTATTATCTATCTCGTAGTCCTTATGTTTTTTTTGAATGGCTTTTGCAACTGCTATTGATTCCATAAAACTAACAAACGAAATGGTAACTGCTATAGGCAGTAAAGATTTTAAAGATAAGAGGTCTATACTCGGGATACCAAATAATGGAAAACCACTTGGCACTTCACCCACAATTTTGACTCCAACATCCGTCAAATTAAGAGCATAAACTGAAACAATTCCTATGGCTACAACAATAAGCGGTGCAGGGATTCTTTTTTTAAATTGTTTTATAGCCAATAAAATGGCTATGGCAATTAGACCTAAAATTAGGGTAGGAAGATTTATCTGATTAAAATTTTGCACCACATTTATGATTATTTCATGCACCTTTCCTCTAGGTATATTTATACCTAAAATATGCTTTAGTTGACTAAACCCAATTATAAGTGCTGCAGCGGATGTAAAACCTGCGATTACCGGATGCGATAGGAAATTTACTATAAATCCCAATCTAAATATACCCATTACAAATTGGATGAGCCCTACCATAAGGGCTAATAATATGGTCAAACCAATATATTCAGAAGACCCTAAATCTGCCAGTTGCCCTACTCCAGTAGAAATTAGTATTGCAACCATCGCTACAGGTCCAACAGCCAACTGTCTAGAGGTTCCAAAAATCGCATAAATTATTAGTGGGATTATGGAAGCATAGAGTCCATAGATAGGTGGCATTCCTGCCAGCATCGAATATGCCATCCCTTGAGGTACGAGCATGACTCCAACTGTTAGTCCAGCTGACAAATCTCCATTGAGATGTTCCTTTTTATAGCCTTTGGCCCATTCTACAATTGGAAAAAATTGATGCATAGTATCTGATTTAGTGGGGCAACTTTGGTCTAAGCATTCCATAAACAAAGGTGCCAAGCATTGCACCCAGTAGTACAATTAATATGGGGAGGTATCCATAGCCAAGTAAGACAAACATAGGCCCAGGACAAGCACCTACCAATGCCCAACCTAAACCAAAAAAGGTTCCTCCAATTAAGTAACGCGCTATGCTTTTTGTCTTTGGAACAAAGCTAATCTGCTCACCATTGTAGTCCTTCATCTTAGTCCGTTTCATTATCTGTATCATAAGCACACCTAGGATGACTGCAGTGCCTATCACCCCATACATATGAAAGGCCTCAAATCTAAACATTTCATGTATTCGATACCAAGAAATAATTTCTGCCTTCGCCATAATAATACCAAAGAGAACACCAGTAAGTAAGAATTTTATATACTTCATTTTTAATAAATTATAGGTATTAAGAAATGTGTCATCAACAAGCCTCCTATAAAAAAACCAATCACCGCTATCAAGGAAGGAATCTGCAGATCGCTCAATCCGCTTATAGCGTGACCAGATGTACAGCCTCCAGCGTACCGTGCTCCAAACCCCACTAAAAAGCCGCCGCCTACCAACACCAAAATTCCTTTAAGTGAAAGAATTGCGCCTGATCCAAATATTTCGCTTGGCAGATATCCTTGGCCTGCAGATTGAAAACCTAGTGTTTTAAGTGATTCTATGGTGGCCGGATTTAGGTCAATGTTGCTCCCATTTGATAAAAAGTTAGCCGCTATAAATCCACCTACTATCGAGCCTAGCACAAACACCAGATTCCATCGCTGTGTTTTCCAATCAAGCTTAAAGAAATTTGAATACTTATCTGCACCTGCTATAGTACACATCGTCCGCAGATTAGAAGACATTCCAAACTCTCCTCCAAAATATAAAAGCAAAAACATTACTATGGCTAGGGCCGTTCCAGCCACATACCATGACCATGGTTCAAAGATTAATTCCATAATTACACATTATTTTACAATGTAAAAATGCACGAATCTTTTGTATCAATCAGTAACTTTTGTTACACTGGCTAGGCTTTGGGAGAAAATTCTATCACGTTTACCTCATTACGGCTGGTTGTTATTTTATTGTCTGTAATTAATTTTTTCAACAAGCGAGAGATAACGACTCTAGAGGTATTGAGGTCATTAGCTATTTGAAAATGAGTGATTTCCAATTTCGAAGACTTCAAAACCATTGCTCTATCTTTCAAATATCTATATAATCTTTGCTCCATATTAAGAAAAGCCAAAGAGTCAATCGTCTCTAGCATCTCTTTCATTCTAGAATCATAACTATCAAATACGTAGATTCTCCAAGACTTATATTTTATCAACCAATCCTCCATTCTCTGGACTGGAATCATATAAATTAATGTGTTTGCTTCTGTTATTGCCCTTATCTCACTCCTCTTTCCTCCTAAACAACAAGTCATAGTCATCGCACATGAATCACCCACTTCTAAATAATAAAGTAAAAGCTCATGCCCGTCTTTATCCTCATCGACAATCTTAATAGCCCCTTCTAATATCAAAGGCATATGCGTAATCTTATCCCCTAGATCTATCATGCATACATCTTTTTCAATCTTCCGAAATTGCCCTTCTCGTACTATTTCGTCTAAAAGTTGTTCTTCAAAAATGTATTCGTAACGCTCTCTGAGTAGCTTTTCCATTTTATTTATTTATTTTCTGGATAAAGAAAAATAATTTATGCTATTACTTAAAAGTACTACATTTAAAAAAATTAAAAGTTTTAGCAAAAAAAGAAAAAAGTCTGTACACTATCACTAACCGTTCACCTATTACGTTTATAGCATTTGAGAACCCCTTTGTATAATTGGCCGCGCCTTATTGATGGGAATTATTAAGTAGATTTGGGGCCATACCAATCCCCTAGCCTGCGCCCATAGCACTCGGGATTGGCACCGCGCTATGCGCAGCTTGGTCCTTCACCAGCTAGGCCACAAGCTATGCTTCAAAGGTTCGGACTGCTTCCTACGGTCGCACTGCTTCTATCGCTTGTCCAAAATATTTTAAGAAAAAAATTGTTTTGCATTCTCTTCGTGTAGCACAATCAGGCTAGGATGTGCGGAAGAATATCAAAGTATATTGTCAAAAAGGAGAACACTAAACAGGGTAGTTCAGAAGTAAGAGAAAAAAGTGCTGGAGGCACAAAAGACTATAGCCATGGATTTCAACCCTGGGTAAAATGTGAGAACAATCCAATTTGACAAGATTTTTATTTAAAAAATCATGACAAATTGCAAACTAGAATGACCTCGTTTTAAGAGTAAAATATCATAAAACGATGTAATCAAAAATTTATTTTTACGTTATATCCAAGGGCAGCTCTATTAATATCGCACTCGCCAGTAGGGGTTTTTCTTCCCTGCTATCGTTTCATCAATATACTTTTTGACTAAGGCATCATAAGCTACTTTCTCTATATTTTTGCCTTTGATTTTTTTAGGGTAAGGCAACTTGACTTCTTCTTGATCTATTGCTACTTTGGTAGCGGTAATGACTGCATCTTTCTCGTTGATATCTATTTCTAATATCATACCAGGCAATCCACCATAGCCTTCTGGCCCTCCTGATACAGGGATAGCATCTGTGAACCAAGCATGTATAGTCTGGCCTTTGACATCATTTTTTGTTTCGGCCTTCATGCACAGGTAGCCAGATATTTCTTTGATTTCATTGAGGATCTTCCACTTGGTTCTAGGTAAGTCTTCTTTGATGTGATAGACTTTACCTAAAGTCTCGATGAGGTCTTCTTGAGACTTATCTTTATAGTTTCTCATCAGTAGAAACTGAGACTTCTTCCATGAATAGCCATTAGATGACTCTTCTTCTTTTCGTGTGTAAAGTGATTTGTTGTCTTTAAAATAAAGCTCATAGTTAGTTCCATCTCCAACGCTATTCTTGCCCCAGGTCAAGGACATTCTATCTACATCTTCTTGGGTGATGTGTGGAAGTTTTGACATTATGGATATATAATTCTGTTTTCGATTGTAAGTGATGACACCTTCCGCCTTTTGTTGGGCCTCGATAGGCATAAATACTAATAAAGAAAATATAATTACGATAATAAATCTCATATTCTTAATTAAATTGATATAATAAAACAGCTCACTAGTACCAGCTATCCTTTTGCGCTGAGCTTTTCACTCCCCTTATATTATACGTTAAACTAAACAATAAATATTGCCCTAGGATAACATTTTCAGATTGTACACTATCAAAAGAATTGAATCCTACATTTTGGTTAAACACATCAAAAAGAGATAATCGTGCTTCCATTCTGTTCTTTTTAAGAAACGGACGGGAGACAGAGAGATCTAAGACAGGAATATCTCTCTGCAAGCCAAATCTATCATTGTTAAATCTCTCGTAATCAAGATTGGCACTAAGCAATAAATCCCAAACAGTCTTTGCAGAAAATTCTACAGAATAAGTTTCATTTATGATATTCTGGTTTTGCTCAGGATTGACATCATAGCGAGTATCTCTATAGTCTACCCTAGCAGTAAGATAAATCCCTATGTTTTCTATAGGTGTAATATTAAACCTTAGGTAGGGATTATAAGAAATGGTCTGTGTATTGTTTTCTTCTCCATTAATGAAAGAAATCCTATTCTGATCTCTTACGCTTATTCTAAATCTAGTAGTTATTTTATTCTTGATAATTGGAAAGCTAATTCCAGAGTTGATTTCAAAATTAGTACCCCCATCCACATTTATTGGGGTAACGAAGGATACTAAACTAGAATCTATGATGACTATATCCCTTGAAAACTGATTGTCGTAATTTTTGAAAGTTACACCGACATTAAATCTAGTTCCGGAAAGCGGATAGGACTTGTTAAAATCTGCGCTATAATTATTCGAAATCTCTGGCGTCAAAGCAGAATTACCCATGACAATATATTGTGGATTAAGATTATTGATTACAGGTTGGAGATCTTCAATACTAGGCTCGGTTGCAGATCTAGAAAAATATACCCCCGCATAGGAATTGCTAAATGGCTCAAAATCAAAAGAAAAATCTGGAACCCAATTGTCAAATCTCCTATCTACTATTCCATTTTGCCCTCCAGAAAATTCTCCAGCCAAGTCAAAATTTTGGTAGGCTAGACCTAGGGCTAGATTAATGCCATTATGTGAATATCGGATGGAAGCACCTACCCTGTTAAGGATTATAGAATTGTCATAAATTCTGCTTAAGCCCTCATTTAATATGAGTTCATTTTGCTCATTGTCTTGTATCACTCGATCTCCAGTCTCTTGACGATTACTATGATTGTAGAATGTTTGCCAGAAAAACTTTTTGGCAATTGGCTCTACGTACAATGCATTCGCCTTGAATTGCAACTTATCTCTAATATTGCTATTAGACTGATTAACTATTGCTGAAGTTTCTATTCCAAGTGTATCAATAGTTCTGGTGATAGATTCTTGGGACCAATCTTCTCTAAGCTCGGTATAAAGTATAGATGAATTTAAACCTAGACTTCTGCCCTTTTTTTTAAATTTCTTTCTTAGAAGTAAAAGACCGTTAGCCAAACCTCCTTCTGTATCAAGATCATTAACTACATCCGCAATGCTCGAAATTCCATTATCTGAGCGTCGACTTGTAAATTCATTAGAAAATTCGTTCTCGTTGATCTGAGCTCCATTGAAAGAAAACTTTACAAAATGCAAGGAATCTATCTCCTTACTCAATTCAAATTCTGCCCTATGCGAAAAGGAAATATCATCTCCTGAATTAACAGATTCTTCATTAGTGGTTAAGTCTTGAAAAAAGCTTTGGCTTGAAGAATTTCCATTCTTTACGATTCCAGCTTGATTATAATAGTAGACCGCACTTGCTTTGTTCTTATTGTGATCATAGTTAAAATTCAGCCCGCCATTAATATTTTCTGGTAAACCTTGATTTCTGCCATTATTAAAAAAAACGGAGCGAATGCTGCTTTCAATTCCTCCACCTCCGCCACCGAAGGAGAAGAATCTGGTATTTCCGCCACCAAAACCGTAGTCAGTGCCTCCCCCAAAATTCCAGGCTTGTGCCCCCATAAAATCTTGGTAGTCATCCCAGGACAAACCATTTCTCCCAGTATTGTTACCTACACCTACCAGGCTAAACTGAATCTTCTTGTTGAATTTATTGTAGTTTCCTTTTAACTCCAAGCGGTCTTCTGTTCCCACAGAAGCAATGACTTTACCAAAAGCTCCTTTCTTAAATTCTTCCTTTAGGGTCAGGTTCATTGTTTTTTCTTTGGCTTCAGAAGTAGCCCCAGTTATTTCTTCTTGTTCTGACTTGGTGTCAAAAACTTGCACCTTACCTATGCCTTCAGCAGGAAGATTTTTAGTAGCCGCTTGTGGACTACTCCCAAAAAATGACTTACCGTCTACGGTTACTTTATTTACATTCTTGCCATCTGCAAGGATGCTACCATCAGATTCGACTTCTATTCCAGGCAGTCGTTTAAGCAGGTCTTCTACTGTAGAGCCCTCAGGCACTTGAAAAGTTGTGGCATCATATTCTATGGTATCCCCTCTCATTTTGATGGGCGCTTTAGCCGCTTTTATCACAACAGTCATTAGCTCTTCTGCCAGCTCACTCATCTGTACATTTCCCAGGTTAATATTCTTTCCATCATGGGCGCTCGCATCTACAGAAGTTGGGATATACCCGATGTAAGTAGTCTTCACTAAGTAATCACCAGCGGGAATGTTCTTAAAAATGAATTCTCCACTCAATTCCGATTTGGTAAATTCTACCATAGTGGAATCTTGCTTTTCTAATAAAAGAATAGTAGATGATATCAATGGTTCTCCTAGTGTATCTGTTACCACTCCTGTAATATTGAAGTTGGTTTTTTGAGCAAATAGACTAAGGCCGATAAACAAGAATAGAAGTGCTAATATAGACCGAAATTGCATGTGTGGCTTTATATATTGTGATTAGAATATTATTGATATCGCCGAAGAAAAATTAGAGCTCTTGACTGTTTCTGTACCAATTATACATAACATGAAGTTAGTACAATAATGCTGAATTCTGGGATAGATACAGCATTGTGACCTTTATTTGATATTGTTTAACAAATTATTATGTTAATAACAGGCACTCCGGTCCTGAATAAGAATTGTAAAGAGAAATATCAGTTTTGAAAAAGCAACAAACCATGATTATGGACGCTGTTTACAGGAATTCGAGAAGGATAAGAATCTAGGTTTTAAGATAAGCATTAACCCCATTCAAGATGTAATCAAAATTTGTAAATTTTTTATTCCATTTATCATCTCGAACTACTTCGCACGCCGTCAAGAAGTCGTATAAATTGCTCTTTCTTTTTGACTGATTCATGCCTCAGCAAGTTTGCTTCGGTTTATTCCCTATCCATGTCCACAGGACATAGATTGCTTGGCAACAGTCAGTCACACCCTAAATGAAATTTACATTCTTTAAGAGGTTAAGAGAAGTACTCATAAGTGATTTTATGAATCACAATTTTCATAAAAGTTTTCATTAATTTTTGCATCGTGAGAGGCAAAATGATTAATCAAATAATCCATATCGGTATCAAATACATTTTGTTCCCAAGTTTCTCTAGGAACGATACCCATTTTTCCTTTATTAGAGTCTAGCTTAGCTTCCTTGCGTTGGTCATCTTTTCTTATATTTACTGTATCCATCTCTTAATGATTTTACAAATGGGTAATAATAACAAAACCCAAATGTTAGTAAAGTGCATTGTTAATGATTGAGCAAACAAATAAAAGTAGGGTCGATATTTAAAATGCTCTAAAAAATTATAGTTTATACGCAGCTATTCATTTCAATATTGTATGTATTCAAAATAAGTAATGTCTTCTGAGACTCGTAAGTACTACTTTAAAAATACAGTCCACAAATTGGTTGTCAAGGTAACCATTTTTAGTTGTTACGGCAACCAAAAGCTGGATTATTGAAGATAATATATTGGTTTTCTTAATATATAGTCTGAAATCAGTATTAAACCCAGTAGAAATGCCTCATTCCAAAAATATACTTGCTGTAAATTAGCTATTTGCATCTTTCGCGCAACCGAATAGGTGGAGCCCGACACGCCGGAGGCACGTAGAGATGAGGGGTGGAAATGGCATCTTCTAGGGAGGCGCTTTTCGCGACTCGGTAGAGGATATAATGGACGACCCGACGCCGTCCATTTTCCATGGACTGGCGGCATCCCCAAATAATACATATCTCTAATATAAACAGTTGGTATAATCGCTCGATTGCTTACATTTCTGACTATATTTGCAAAAAAAATACACGGTATGGACACACTGGCTGAGAACAAAAAAACAATATCTGTACAGGCTGCAGATAACATCAGAATACTATCGGCTGCAATGGTCGAAAAGGCTAAATCTGGACATCCAGGTGGACCAATGGGAGGGGCTGATTTCATGCATGTGCTATACTCTGATTTTATGCAATATGATCCAGATGATATGCATTGGCCATTAAGAGATCGCTTTTTTCTAGATGCTGGACATATGTCTGCGATGCTTTACGCTACGCAAACCTTACTTGGAAATTATTCATTAGAGGATATTCAAAACTTTAGACAATGGGGAAGTCCTACTCCAGGTCATCCTGAGGTAGACATAGCACGCGGCATAGAAAATACGTCTGGACCACTAGGTCTCGGACATGCCTTCGGTGCAGGAGCTGCAGTGGCAGAACGATTTATGGTGGCGCGCTTTGGTGAGGTAGCGGCACACATGACTTATATATACATTTCGGACGGAGGTATTCAAGAAGAGATCTCGCAGGGTGTTGGTCGAATCGCAGGGCATTTAGGCTTAGGTAAAATCGTTATGTTTTATGATGCAAATGATATCCAATTGTCTACCATCGTAGATGACGTCACCGGAGAAGATACTGCTGCAAAATACAAAGCATGGGGTTGGCATACAGTCACCATTGACGGCAATGATCATGAACAAATAAGAGGGGCTATACAAGCAGGTATAGACGAAGCCAATCGCCCAACTATCATCATCGGTAAGACTATAATGGGAAAAGGTGTGGTGAATGACGCTGGTGATACCTACGAAGGAGAAGTAGAATTACACGGAAAGCCGCTTGGCAAGTCGAATGCTTCATTTGCCAAGACTATTGGAAATCTCGGGGGCGATGCGGAGCAACCCTTTCAGGTCTTAGATGCCGTGGCGGATCACTATAATACTGTTTTAGACAAGAAGCGTAAAGCAGCGGCAGAACGCAAAAATGAATGGAAGACCTGGACTAGCACTAATCCAAAACTAGCTCAAAAATTTGAAGACTTTCATCGTAAAAAATTGGATCATTTAGATTGGGATGCATTTGAACAAGTGGCCAATAAAGCAACTCGTGATGCCTCAGGCAAAGTACTCGCTATGTTAGGAGACCAGCTAGACAATTTAGTCGTTATGAGTGCTGACTTAAGTAATAGTGATAAGACAGAAAATTACCTTAAAAAGACGACTGCGTTTACTCGTGGTGATTTCAGCGGCAAGTTTTTGCAAGCTGGAGTAGCAGAACTCACGATGGCTGCAATGGCTACTGGTATGGGACTACATGGTGGAGTGATTCCTGCATGTGCTACATTCTTCGCATTCTCAGACTATATGAAACCAGCTATGAGAGTGGCTGCCCTAATGGAAACGCAAGTCATATTTATTTGGACACACGATGCATTCCGTGTAGGAGAAGATGGCCCCACTCATCAGCCTATCGAACAAGAGGCACAGCTCCGTTTACTGGAAAAATTACAAAATCATTCTGGTCTAAATTCCTTATTGGCATTGCGCCCATGCGATGGAGATGAGACTACTGTTGCTTGGAAAATGGCACTCGAAAATACAGCCACACCAACGGGAATGATTTTGTCTAGACAAGGGGTGCAGGATCTTCCTATCGGCAATAGGTATGCAAATGCACAGCAAGCTGAAAAAGGAGCATATATCGTAACGGAAGACAAAGGAGACCTTGATATCATTCTGCTTGGTAATGGATCAGAAGTATCTACCTTATATGATGGAATGAAACTACTCAAGGAAAAGCAAAACTTAAGAGTACGTTTAGTATCGGCACCTTCTGAGGGACTATTCAGAAAGCAAAGTCATGACTACCAAGATTCCATACTACCTGGAGATGTTCCGATATTTGGATTGACAGCAGGATTGTCTGTAACCTTAGAAGGATTGGTAGGTGCGCGAGGTAGAGTACATGGGCTTAATCATTTTGGGTATTCAGCTCCATATACTGTGCTAGATGAAAAGTTTGGGTTCACCGCTGAAAGTGTATATGATAAGGTAATGGAATTTTTAAAGGACTAGAAAGTCTTCGCATTTATTAGTACCATAAAAACACCTTCATGTTTTATTGTACAAGTAGGTGTTTTAATACTAAGGATTCGTTAAACTTTTTGAATTGGATTAGATTTCTGCTTACTTTGTATAGATAGCAATAAGGTTAACAATAAAATTTAAGCTTTGAACATATATAAGATATTTTTGATATCTCTTTCTTTTCTATTTATTGGCCAGTACAGCATAGCTCAAGAACAATATTTCACTCGTACAGGTCACGTCAAAGTCAACGCATATAGCGACTTGATGGATGTAGAAGCCGACAACTACCAGATAGCTGCGACTTTTAATGCTGAAGATGGTAGCCTCAAATTTCAAGGGCTATTGAAGTCATTTGTATTTGACTTAGGACTTGCAGATCGCATCATAAGTGATAAGCGAATCAACGTAGTGGCTAAGCCAAAGATTTTATTTGAAGGTAGAGTAATCAACTTGAAGCAAGTCAAGTTAGACAAACCTGGAGAATACAGTATAAAAGTGAAGGGCAATTTGTTCATCTGGGGATACAAGCGAGTAATGAATACTACAGGCACCCTAATCGTAGAAAAAGATGGTTCGCTTAGTAGCAACGCGAAATTCAAAATGAAGATAGAAGAAGAAAGCTTGCAAAAGATAAATGAACTGATGCGTGAGCACTTACCCGCTGTGGTCAATATTTCTACAGATAAACTAGGCCTATCGCGAGATTTCTATATTGAAGCGGATATGAAACTAAGACCTATCATTAGACCATAAATATTAAGTCCTATCAAAATAAAACGATTATGAAAAAAATACTTTGGGGTGCGCTTGTATTGATTTTACTAATTTCAGGAGGTGTCTTCTATGCATTTAACATGTCTGGAGATAGTGTGGATAAAAAAGATGTAGACCACAGTCTATCGGCCTCTGCCTTGTATCAAGAATACAATGGAAACGAAAAAAAATCAAACATTAAATATATTGGTAAAACCATAGAGCTTAGCGGAACGATATCCGAAATGTCAAAAGACCACGAAGGAGCTACAGTTCTCTTATTTGTAGAACCAGGCGCGATGGAAGGCGTCATGTGTACTTTAGACAAAGATCAAAATACAAGCAATCTCAAAGAAGGGCAATCTGCAAAAGTAAAAGCCCAATGTACTGGAATGCTTGAAATGACTGGTGTGGTACTAAACAAAGGAGTCCTTGTACAGTAATATTTTTTTGGGCATGCCTCAAATAAAAATGGGTCAATAGCAGGAAACTTCCTGCTGTTGACCTTTTTTTTATTTGGGTCGGGCTCTAGCGTGGTGCCCGTCCTTTTGTAAAGGCGCATTGCCATGCGCCTCTACAAAAGGACCGCCGATGAAGGCATCAGCGCACTATCTATCCCTCATGCGGAGGCTCAGTCTTAATTAAGGGATTCATCTTTAATAATTTACACTTTCAATTATTTCGATATTTTATGTTTTAATATCCAAATAATTCATCATGCTTAAATTACCAACATCTTGGTATTGTAATCAAGTCTAATATCGTGCAACTTTGTATTGTAGGAATTGAACACTCCTAAATCGAACACTCAAGCTCCCCTTTCCCCTCTACCTAATCAAAAAACAAAATTTTTATCATCACTTGTCAAAGCTTTGCTTTGACAAACACTTTTTTTTTAAAAACCGATGAATAATAATTTGCTGTATTTTAAGTATCTTTTGATTTGGATTGGCCTTGGTATACTGACGAGTTTTACCTATACCCATTCTGAACAACCTATACTTGGTATTAATGCAGGTATAATTCATCAAAGTATTTTGACCCCAGATGGGAACAACATTTTAATGGCATCTGGGTCACAAATATTAGTTTGGGACATTTACAAAAAACAAATTTTACAACGCTTTCATAGCGTAAACTCTGATGTAGTATGCATGAGCCTTTCGAAAGATGGCGCCATGCTAGCTGCAGGGTTTTCTTCCGGGGAAATCACTATTTGGAATACTAACACTTTTGAAACACAACAACACTTTAATGCACACCCGCATCAAATCTCAGCAATAGCTATTGATGCAAAGTCTGGCATCCTTGCCAGCGGCGATATAATGGGTCTAATAAGTACATGGGACACAGCTGAAAACAAACTTTTAAACACTTACAAAGGGCATGAAGGACAAATCACTGCTCTTGATATTGGCCCGGACAGCCAATATCTACTTTCTGCAAGCAAGGATAATACAGCAGCGATTTGGGATTTGGGAAATCATAAAATCCATTACAGCTTAGTTGGTCATCTTTCTGCCGTCAACACCGCTCACTTTATAAGCGAGACAATGGTAGCTACTGGATCAGACGACAAGACGATTTCAGCTTGGAATGTACAAACAGGTGAAATCGCGTATACACTGATTGGTCACAAAGACAAGGTGATCAATATAAGCAAGATTGGCAAAAATCAATTTATCAGTATTTCTGCTGATCAGGAAGTTATTGTTTGGGATAGAACTTCCATGAAAGAAGTAGATCGCTATGATGATAAAGGGCAAGCCATAAAACAAGTCATGTTTGAAGGAGATAAAATGGTCAAACTTCATAAAGACCATAGTATTACTATATCTAATTTTGCAGAACGCAAAAAAATCGAAACAATCAAACTAGATTCTGCTCCTATCATCTCAGGTAACGTTTGCAATAATAGAAATTTCATTCTCAGCGGCAATGAAAATGGTATGATCCAAAAGCACTTATTATCCAACGGAGACCTTATCCAATACTTTCAAGCACACAACAAAGCCATTAGACAAATAGCCATTTCTCCAGATGGAAATTTAACGGCTAGTGCCGCTGATGATAAATTGGTTAAGATTTGGAATACTGATTCTGGAGAATTGATTTACACTTTAGAAGGGCACAAGTCGAGTGTTCTAAGCATAGCATTTTCTGAGAATGGGCAATTTTTATTTACAGCTGGAAAAGATAAGCAAATCAAGTGGTGGAACATGACATCAGGCGTTATGATAAACTCATTCAAGGCGCACAACGGGGACATTAATCAACTCATTTCTTTAGCCGATAATAAAATCCTTTCTGTCAGTAAAGATAGAAGCATAAAAATTCATGATGCTGAGAAAGGCACTCTTGAGCATAGCATAAATACAAATCCTAGCCCTATAATGAGTGCATCTTACAATCCTAAAAACGGCTTACTCTTTATTGGAGACAGCACTGGAAAAATTGGAGCATACAATTTAAGTGAAGGCAACATGGTAGCACAATACCATAATCACCAAAATGTTGTTAGCTCTTTGTGCTTATCAGATGACGGAAAATATTTATTATCCTCCTCTGCAGACAAGACTTCTTGCTTATGGAATCTAGCCTCTGAAACTATAGAACAAACTTTTAATGGTCATCATGATGAGCTTAGTTTCTGCTCTTTTGGTCAAGATGAAAAGACAATTATTACTACTTCTCTAGATAGTCAAATCATGGTTTGGTCTATTCAAGATGTAGTACAGCGATAGGTAAAAAAAACACCCCTATTAGAAAACAATAGGGGTACTCTGTATAACTTTATATTAAACAACCAAAACTTAATTAAGGCTGGGCAGGATTCAGGTTTTATACTTGGTCCTGCGCCCCAATTACCGCACCTACGTACATTCTGTTCATGGCTGCAATATTTTCTATAGATATTTCTTTAGGACATTCTACTTCACATGCTCCAGTATTTGAGCATGCACCGAATCCTTCTTCATCCATTTGTTTTACCATCGCTCTCACTCTACGTGAACTTTCTACCTTACCCTGTGGTAAGAGCGCTAAGTGATTTACTTTTGCCGAGGTAAATAACATGGCTGAGGCATTTGGACAAGCTGCTACACATGCACCACATCCGATACAGGTCGCCGCATCCATTGCTTGAGCAGCGACATCTTTTTCGATTGGAATAGCATTGGCATCTTGCGCTTGACCCGTATTCACCGAAATATATCCACCTGCTTGTATAATACGATCAAAAGAAGAACGGTCTACCACCAAATCCTTAATTACTGGAAAAGCTTTCGCTCTCCAAGGTTCGATAACAATCACGTCTCCGTCTTTAAACTCACGCATGTGAAGTTGACAAACTGTAGTCCCTTTTGATGGTCCATGAGGTTTCCCATTGATAACCATATTACATGTGCCACAAATACCTTCACGACAATCATGCGCAAAAGCAATTGGTTCTGCTTTTTTGGCCACTAAACTTTCATTAAGTACATCCATCATTTCTAAGAATGACATGTGATCATGCGCCTCTACCTGATGATTTTCAAAACTACCGTTATGGTCTTTACTTTTTTGTCTCCAAACTTTAAGCGTAAGCTTCATAATATGTATTTTTATTCTTGACCTATACTAAAAGGGGTCATAGATGTTTATCACTAACTATTTATAAGATCTTGTTTTCAATTCTACATTCTCGAACTCAAGATTTTCTTTGTGTACTACGGGTTCTGTTTCGTTCCACTCCCAAGCGGCTACATACGTATAATCCTTGTCGTTTCTTGCCGCTTCTCCTTCTGGTGAAGCATACTCTTCACGGAAGTGACCTCCACAAGATTCGTTTCTATCCAAAGCGTCTAGCATCAAGACTTCTCCTAATTCTAAGAAATCTGCTACTCTAAGTGCCTTTTCTAATTCCGGGTTAAATTCTTCACTAGTACCTGGTACGAACACATCCGCATAAAACTCTTTACGTAGGTCACGAATTAACTGTCTGCCTTTCTTAAGACCGGCTTCGTTTCTAGCCATTCCACAATATTCCCAAACGATAGCTCCTAGTCTTCTGTGAAAACTTTCAACAGATTGGTTCCCTTTGATATCCATCAATCTATCAATTCTATTTTTGGATTCCTGCACAGCAGTATCAAACTCGGTTGTGTTATCTTCTATCTTTGGCGTTCTAATCTCTTTGGATAAGAACTGTCCAATTGTGTAAGGGATTACAAAGTATCCATCTGCTAAACCCTGCATCAAGGCAGAAGCTCCAAGTCTGTTAGAGCCGTGATCAGAGAAGTTACATTCTCCCAATGCGAATAGTCCTGGGACATTAGTTTCTAAATTATAATCTACCCAAAGGCCACCCATCGTGTAGTGTACCGCAGGATAAATCTTCATTGGCATTTTGTAAGGATTCTCTCCTGTAATCTTAAGATACATATCGAAAAGGTTACCATACTTGGCTGCTATTACTGCCTCTCCAAGGTTTCGAATTACATCCTTACCTGGATTGTGAATTCCCTTTGAGTGTGCTTCTCCTTTTCCGTATCGTTCTATAGCGGATTCAAAATCTAGATATACTGCAAGTCCAGTACCTACAACACCTTTGCCTTCATCACATGCTACCTTGGCTGCACGTGATGCTACATCTCTAGGTACAAGATTTCCAAAAGCTGGATATCTTCTCTCTAAATAATAATCTCTATCTTCTTCTGGAATATCTAATGCTGTCTTTTTTCCTTGGCGAATAGCTTCTGCATCTTCCACCTTATTGGGTACCCAAACTCTACCATCATTTCTCAAACTCTCTGACATCAAAGTCAATTTTGACTGGTAGGTACCGAACTGAGGTATACAAGTTGGGTGTATTTGAGTATAGCATGGATTAGCCATCAATGCGCCCTTGTGTACTGCTCTCCAAGCGGCAGTAACATTACAACCCATTGCGTTAGTTGAGAGATAGAAAACGTTTCCATATCCACCAGTTGCTAATACAACACAATGCGCCGCATGTCTGGTTAATTCTCCTGTCAATGCATTTCTCGCAATGATACCTCTAGCTTTGCCATCCACTTTCACAAGGTCAATCATCTCATGACGATTGTACATCGTAACATTTCCTAACGAAATCTGACGTGACAATGCAGAGTATGCACCTAATAAGAGTTGTTGTCCAGTTTGTCCTTTCGCATAAAAAGTTCTAGAAACCTGTACTCCACCAAAAGAACGGTTAGCCAAAAGTCCACCATACTCTCTTGCTAATGGCACCCCTTGTGCTACAGCCTGGTCAATGATATTGACACTTACTTCCGCAAGACGATGTACATTGGCTTCGCGAGATCTGTAATCTCCACCTTTTATAGTATCATAAAAGAGACGGTAAACACTATCTCCATCATTTTGATAATTCTTTGCAGCATTGATACCCCCTTGAGCTGCGATACTGTGTGCTCTACGAGGACTATCATGGAAAGTAAAAGCTTTTACATTATATCCCAACTCCCCAAGGGTAGCTGCTGCGGATGCTCCAGCCAATCCTGTACCGACTACTATAATATCGATACGCCTTTTATTATTCGGAGCTACCAAGTTCATTGTCCCTCGATAGCTGGTCCACTTATCGCCTAAATTCCCTTTTGGTACTTTTGGATCTAAATTTATCATATTACCTAAACCTTATGTTTATGAATTCTTTTCTTTAATCTTTTTCTTAATGCATCATATACATCCACACTGGAATAAACGCAAAGCCCAGTGGAATAAATATAGAATACGCTGTTCCAAGTCCCTTTATAATTGGAGTGTATTTTTTATGGTTCAACCCTAAGGTTTGGAAAGCTGACTGAAAGCCATGTGAAAGGTGAAATCCAATTACCACCATCGAGATAACATAAAATATAACGAAGAAAATATTTTGGTAGGAATCATTTACAAGCGTATAAAAATCTTGGTATTGTCCGCCTTGAATTTCGACGTATGGAATATTGCCTATTTTGTTTTGAAACCAAAATTGCCAAAGGTGAAGGATTAAAAATACTGTGATAAAAATTCCAAGATTAGCCATGTTCTTAGAAGCCCATGACAAATTTTTAGAGGCCACAGCATATCGAGATTCCTTTGCATTTTTGTTAGTCAACCAAATCACAATTCCTTGTACAATATGCAGTAGAATAAAAGCATACAAGCCATAGGATAAAGTTTTTATCAAAGGATTAGAAGTCATAAACTTTGCATAAATATTAAATGATACACCGCCATCTGATATTAGCAACTGTAGATTTCCAACGAGATGAACTAACAAGAAAACAATTAAAAACAAACCTGTAAGGCTCATAATTAACTTTTTTCCTAGTGAAGAAGTTAGGAAGTTTATAATCCACATAGTTTCTTATTTGATTTTTCAATTTTAAATTAGCACCCTGCTAAGGTATTCTCCCAAAATTAAAAAATTAACATTTAGGTTTAACCCATTGCTCGCTATTTAGAATCAATCTAAAGAAGCATAAGTGCTAGTACAGCCTTTGAATGCCCTATCTTTGCCAAAAAAATAACCAACTGTGGAAAATCAACAAGAAATTCACTTTTTAGACTACTTATCAGTTTACCCAGAAATAGCCCCACCGGTAACCTTGACAGACGATAGTCAAGTCGCTTTTAGTAAGTACAATAAGCAATTCAAGCCGCTTATGATCGATAAGTACTTGAAAATGAGTGAACATGAGCCTATTGACGAATTCACAGAATTTGTGCCTTGTTTGAAAATTCCAAACACAAAAGACTTTTATGCCGTAATATATTGGAAAGTAAGTTTGATGAACTACCAATATATTCTTGTAACTTACGATAAATCTGGTGTCTTAGTAGATAAAGCTATTATAGCAGGCACCTCCTCTCCCAACGGCGAAGATTTAGTAAGATCAGTAGCAAGTATAGATGAAGATTGGATAATTACTATCGTTTCTGGTGCTTCCATCCAAGCTAAAACCGAATACAATCCAAAATCAAGCAATGCTTTTACCCTAGAGATTCTAGAGGGAGGGAAGATAATTTCTTCCGAATAATAGAAATTTTAATACCCATGAGTAAAAAAAAGAGACCTTTCAAAGGCAAAAAAATAACAAATGCTGAATTACAAAAGCGTATACTTCAGCTATTTAAGAAAAATCCATCCAAAAAATTTAGCCCTAAACAAATCAGTTCTATGTTGCGCATTGGCAATAATAAGGACTCCGTTAATGCAGCACTGCAACAATTAAAAGAAAAAGGGCTGCTTCGCCATCGAGCAAAGCCAAAATTTAAGCTTAAACCAAAAGGGCTTACTAAACTAAGACAAACCCTTTCTGGAACCATTGATATGACCCGTACTGGCTCTGCCTATGTAGTTACTGAGGAGCATGAAGAAGACGTATACATTCCTGCTAAGCGTATGAATGGTGCACTGCATGGAGACACCGTAAAAGTGAAGGCCTTTTATCCAAAAAATAGATCGAAACCAGAAGGGGAAGTAATCCAGGTACTCGAAAGAGCCAATGACCACTTTTTAGGCACCTTGAATATTACAAGAAATTATGCCCTTGTAGTTCCAGACAATCCAAATATGGCATTTGATATCTATGTGCATAAGCAGGATTTGAAAGAAGCGAAAGACGGAGAAAAGGTAGTTGTCAAAATTATAGAATGGCCTTCTAAGTCAAAACCAACACCAGCTGGACAAATCACATCTGTATTAGGAGCAACTGGCTCTAGCGATATAGAGATGAAATCCATTTTAATCAACAATGGTTTCCACCTTGATTTTCCTGATGCAGTAATGAAAGAGTCTAAAAAACTCAAAGCCCATATCACCCCACAAGAGGTAGGTAGAAGACTGGACATAAGGAACATTACTACGTTCACTATTGACCCTTTGGATGCTAAGGATTTTGATGATGCCTTATCTATTAGACTGCTCGATGATGGCATTTTAGAAATAGGGGTACATATTGCAGATGTGACTCACTTTGTAAAGCCAAAGACTGAGCTTGATAAGGAAGCCTACAAAAGATCCACCTCTGTGTACCTAGTAGACAGAGTACTCCCGATGCTTCCAGAAAAAATCTCCAATGAGCTTTGCTCTTTAAGGCCGCATGAAGACAAGTATACCTTCAGTGCGATTTTCCAATTTGATGAAAACAATAAAATCATCAAAGAGTGGTTTGGAAAAACAATCATCCACTCCGATAGAAGATTCACCTACGAGGAAGCTCAAGAAGTAATCGAAGCTGAGAAGGGAGATTTCGCTAATGAACTCTTCAACCTTAATACCTTAGCGAAGCAATTGCGTAAAGCTAGGTTCAAAAAAGGCGCGATTAATTTTGAGACCGAAGAAGTTAAATTCAAATTGGATGAAACTGGGAAGCCTATTGGACTGTACGTCAAGCAACGAAAGGATGCTCACCTCCTAGTCGAGGAATATATGCTTTTAGCGAATCGTAAAGTAGCTGAGTTTATTCAGAAGAAAGGCAAGAAGGAAGAAATTCCATTCGTATATAGAATCCACGACTTACCGAACGAAGACAAGGTGATGGACTTCGCGCAATTCGCAAAAGAACTAGGGGTAACGATGGATACCAAGAATGAAAAGACCATAGCCAAATCATATAATGATATGATGGCAAAGGTAGCTGCTGACCCAGGTCTTAAAGTATTGGAATCTCTTGCCATTCGTACTATGTCAAAAGCAGCATACAGTCCTGACAATATCGGACATTATGGTCTAGCCATGGAAAACTATTCTCACTTTACTTCTCCGATAAGAAGATACTCTGATGTCCTGGCACATCGCATCCTTGAAAAAAACCTCAAAGGAATGCACCGGGTAAATAAGTCAAAACTAGCTGACAAGTGCCTTCATATTTCCAAAATGGAAAGAAAGGCGATGAAAGCCGAAAGAGAAAGCATCAAGTACAAGCAAGTAGAATATATGCAAAACCGAGTTGGAAATGACTTTGATGGATACATCACTGGTTTTTCTGACAGAGGTTTCTTTATAGAGTTGGCAGATGTAAAAGCAGAAGGGATGGTCAAGTTTAACACTACGAATGACCACTACGTAGTGGACGCAAGTAGACTAAAAGCGAGAGGTAGCAAGTTTGGCTTGATAGTCAAAATGGGGGATAAAGTAAGAGTACGGATCAAGAGTGCTGATTTGGAAAAAAAGCAAATCGATTTGGTATTTACTCACGAGGAAGACTAGCATCTTCGGCACCGTCAGTAGCAACAGTTTGACTTGTCTCGGTCATAGATTTTTCTCTCTGACCAAAATTGGAAAAGAAGTACCAGATAATACCCGCTAGTATTATCATGTCGGCTATATTGAAAATACCCGTTCGAAGATTTCCGACCCCTACATTCATAAAATCGACCACTTTACCAAAGGCGATTCTATCAAACAGATTGCTTAAACCTCCGCCTAGAATCATACTAAATGGGATTACTTGATTTTTGAGAAGATCTTTGCTAAACAAAGTCATATAAAACAAGCCTAGGATTAACAATATAGGTAAAAGCTTGAGTAAGAGAATGTTCCAAACCCCTGTGAGTTCAGAACCCCAGCCCAAAAATGCCCCTTCATTCTCTGCAAAAATCCAGCAAAACATTCTGTCGAAGTAGCAAGACTCTCTTTGTCCTTCGAATACACTTTTTGCCCAGACCTTAGAGCCTTGGTCCAATACTATAGAAACAAACACTACTGTTAGCACTTTGCCTATTCTTCCCATTGTTCTTTTTTAACGTAGCCGCCAAGATAACAAATTGCAAGAATTAAATTATATTTATAGCTTCATACTCCATGGAAAGTGTTTTGGGACTTTTCTGCTATTTCTTTTGAGTATTACAAGCTACAAATATGGAACCCTTCTTTAATAATGATGCCGTCACCTTTGGGGTACTGATGGTTGTTCTAGGATTAATTTTCTACACCTCGCATTCTGATAATCCAGGTTGGAAAAAATTCTACAAGTTTGTCCCTGCTTTATTGTTGTGCTATTTCATCCCAGCGATTCTTCATTACCCATTAGGATTGATAGCGGCACATTGGTATCCAGATGGTAGCCTAGATGCGGTGCTTCAACAGTACAGCCTCACTTTACCCAGTGGCCTTAGTTATGACGCTATCAATGCATTTTTGGATGACAGTGGTGTCCCCAGCGAAGCCTATTCAGGACTCGCAGTTCATTCCAAACTATACTATGTTGCTTCGCGATATATGCTTCCTGCATCCCTTATTTTGCTATGCTTAGGCATAGATTTCCAAGGGCTCAAGAACTTGGGCTTCAAGTCTATCATCATGTTTTTTGCAGCTACACTTGGAATCATGCTTGGGGGACCAATCGCGTTGTTGATTATCCTCAATGTGGCACCAGGTATTGTAGATGCCAACCCTGATGAACTTTGGCGAGGACTTTCCACCGTCGCTGGATCTTGGATTGGAGGCGGCGCTAACCAGACCGCCATGAAAGAAATATTTGAAGTCTCGGACAGGATTTTTTCCACTATGATTGTGGTCGATGTAGTTGTTGCCAATATGTGGATGGGCTTCTTATTGTATGGTGCAAATGTTAGCGCCAAG